>CAMCBB010000084.1 GCA_945872875.1 Flavobacterium psychrophilum | reverse complement strand
TTTTTTTTTGCTTCCCTGAAAACTTTTATCGAGTCTTAAACTATTTTAGTTTTTTGAAGTCAAACATTCATAACATTAAAAAAATAGTAGTATGAAAAAATTATTTGTATTGGCATTGCTATTAGTTGGAACGTCAACTTTTGCACAGGAAAGAATGGGAGAAAATAATGATAAATTAACTCCAGAGCAACGTGTTAATCTTCAGGTTAAGAAGTTAACTAAAGAATTAAATCTATCTGATAAACAAGCGCAAGAGTTAAAAGAAATTGTGGTAAAAGAAATCGAACAGAGAGAGGCAAGAAAAGCCGAAATCCAAGCGAGAAAAGCAGAAAAGAAAAAAATGGCCTCTGAGGAATTGAATGCACGCAAATTGAAATTTGAAGAAGAAAAAATGCAAACCGAAGAGCGTATGAAAAAAATCCTTACACCGGAGCAATTTTCAAAATGGACTGAAATTAGAAAAGCTAGAAAAGAAAAAATGGCAGACCGAATTGAGAACCGAATGGGAGAAAAATTAGAATACGGAAAATAGTTAATATTGAATATTTAAGGTTGGTTTAAAAAAAAACAGTTGCATTGCAACTGTTTTTTTATTGGGTTAATTTAGATTATAAATTATATTTTAAACTAAAGATCACATATCTCGGTTGAACGGAATATTGAGAAGTTCGTGTAGAAAATTGCGAAAAACTATCGTCATTTAAGGAAGTTGTATTTAGCAAGTTTGTTACAGCTATTTTATATTCTAGCTTACTGTCTTTCTTTTGATATATTAGGCTAGCAGACAGGAAATCATATTCGTTTTCGACTGTTTTCTCTTCATTATAATAGTGGTAAAACTCATATTCAGAAACAAATGAAAAGCTTTCTAAAAAGTAATAATCCAATCTCGCAAATGGCTTATCAGTGAAAAACTTAGAGTTGCTGTAGTCGTTAATTGTATACGAATAAC
This sequence comes from Flavobacterium psychrophilum, assembly GCA_945872875.1. Taxonomy (GTDB): domain Bacteria; phylum Bacteroidota; class Bacteroidia; order Flavobacteriales; family Flavobacteriaceae; genus Flavobacterium; species Flavobacterium psychrophilum_N. Next base: position 6,536 of record CAMCBB010000084.1, on the reverse strand, counting down.
CTAGCTCAATGTTGGGTAAATTCTTATAATTAGTCGAAGCTTTTATAGTATAACTTTGAGTAAAACTTTCATTAGTTATGAAAATTCCGTTTTGAATATTGTTGAACTTAGACCAATTCAAACTTGCGTTTCCAGAAGCTTTATAATTTTTAAGAAATGAACGACCATAATTTCCAAATCCCGAAATAGTTTCGTCTGCAAAATTTGAATTAAATGGTGAAGAGGTTTGGTTTACTCCATTAAATAACGAACTCGATTTTACAGCGTCAACCGTTTTTGAATAGCTCGCAAACGCAGAGATATTTTCAAAATTAAACATGTTGTATTTAAAATAGCGTAAAGAATGTGTAGTTTGAGTTGCATTTTCAAGCCCTCTAAAACCTCTAGACAAACTGTTATAGCCATTTAAAATATATCCTTCTGCTAACTTATTTATATCAGTAAAATTATTTGTTAGTGCATAGTTATATGTTAAAGATTCTGCTTTCTTGATTTGATAAATTGTTAAGAAATCAGGCAATATTCTAAAAAACTTTAAATTAAAACTTGAACCTAATTGATTGTTGGTCATGTTATAAGAATGAAGACTTACCCCAGGAGTAAAGGTAAATTTTCCGGTAAGAATTTTATAATGCAATCCAACAAAAGAATCATTAAAGTGATAATTTACCTCATTTGTATTTTCACTATTTGATAAATTATTTGTGCTTCCATTGTCTAAAATTTGATATATGGATGAGTCAAAACTTTGATATGAATAGGTAGTTCCAATAGTTAAATTGATGTTGGTTTTGGGAGTAATTAAATAATAATAATCAAATTTCGCATCCGTTTTATTCGTTTTTACAAACCGATATTGATTGATGTCATTTCTATTTTGTCCAGACACATATCCAGCTAAATTAAAGGGTTGTGTAAGTAAATTAGCGTTATAAAATGGATCTTCCTCTTGAAACAAATGTTGCATTTCAAAAGCATAAATATTCTTTTCATTTTGAGTATAATAAAGACTCAAATTTTGATTAATTGAAGTAGGGTTTTGGGTTTTATTGGTAAAAATTTCCTCGCTTAATGAATTATTTAATACTATTGATTCTCTTGTTAATTCATTTTCTTCGTCTTGTTTAGAAATTTTCGTTAATATATCATAATCCAATTGAAAATTGGTGTTAGGTTTATAAATTGTGCTTAATTTAAATAAGCCTAAATTACTTTTTTGATGCGCTATTTCATTTCGTTTTTCTGTTGAAGCAATTTGAGATGAATTAGGTTTTAATATGTTCGTTTGTGTTTTAGTTTCTAAATCGGTTGTTGATGCTGAAAGTATTCCAAATCCACTAATATTCCAAGATGCCGAAGGATTGTATGCAAAGTTGGTTGCCCCAAATTTCGTTTCAATTTCTTTGGCTCTATTATTTCTTAAGGCACCAATCCCTAAGTCATTAGATGCTACATTAAAGGAACTTCCTCCTTTTCTCATCATTCCCCTAAATCCTCCAGTCATTTTGAAATAATCTTGAACAGTCAATGGCAATTCTCCGATGTTATTAAAATTACTAATAATGTTTATACTGTATTTTGGATTGTAATAAAATAATTTTGGATTAATTAAATAGCGATCAAATTTATTAGTATCGTCAAAACCTCCACCAGCATTAATGTCACCAAACCAAAAGTTCTTTTTACCGGACTTTAATTTAATGTTCATTGCAACATTATCTTGGTTGTTTTCAACACCTTTTAGGATGGAATTTTCATTATAATTTCGCAATACTTGAATTTTATCAATTGCATCAGAGGGAATATTTTTTACGCCAAGTTTGGTATCGCCATCAAAAAAATCTTTCCCTTCTACCATTAATTTGGTGACTTTTTTCCCTTCAACTTCAACCTCGCCATCAGCATTTACTTCTACTCCAGGAAGTTTTTTTAATACATCCTCTAGTTTTCTTTCCGTTCCTGATTTAAATGAATCCGCATTATAAACAATAGTATCTCCTTTAATTGAAACTGGCATTTCTCTTACAATTTCAACATCGTTAAGTTCAATACCTCCTGAATTCATTGAAATGTTTTGAATAATATTTTCCTCTTTGGTAGTAATATTGATCTCTTTATTTTGCATTCCAATGAAGGTAAGTTTAATCACATAGTAAGTGTTTTTCTTTAAGTTTAATACAAATTTCCCTTTATTATTTGTAATTGCATAAGCATCCATTGCTTTAGTGGAGGTGTTAAGCGCCATTATGTTTGCCATTTCAAGTGGTGCATTACCTCCTTCGGTTACAACACCTTCAAATCGAATGTTTTGAGCAAATGAAATGAAAGAGGTGAAAAGTAATAAAAGGAAAATATTTTTTTTCATAATTTGTTATTTAGAATGTGAGTCTAATTTTAAATTTATTGCTGTTAGACGCATTATTTATTATATAGTTTAACAACTATTTTTTAAAAAAATGAAGAATCTCTTATTGGGAGATTCTTCATTTTTATATTTTGTTGTAATTAGCGGTTCATTCTCATTTCAAATGATCTTCCTCCGCCTTGGCCTTGGTTCATTTGACGGAATTCCTCCATTTTTTTTGTTACGGTTTCGTCATAATCTTTTTGAGAAATTGCTTTTCCGTTATTTGAAGCTTTTATTTCTACTTTATCTTTTGGATTTAAGACAACTTTTGAACATAAAATAATAGTCTTTCCGTCGTTCACTTCAAGGATCAGTCCAGGTAATCCCCAGTATCCTTCTGGACCTTGGTTTACAGGAATTTCTGGAGTGTACCAAGCTGTAACTGTGATTTCTTTAGGCAACTCTATATCTTCCATAAAGTTGGTTTTCTTTTCTTTGATTTCTGTTTTTGTAGAATCCGAATTGATTTCTTTCTTTTTGTCTTCCTCTCTTTTTGGACGGAAGTTTCTAAAATCGGTTTTACTTGCCGGAATCACAGTAGTTGCTTTATAACAAGTATAACCACCAATTTGTCTTGATTCACTTTCCATAACCCAATTATAAGTAACTAATGAATCTTTTATTAAAAATTCTTTTCCCATAAATTCCTTGTCTACTGTGTAATTTCTATCTTTTACATTTTTGTAATAAGTTCCACCACCACCCATAAATGAGCTCATTACTCGCATGCCTCCACCACCTTGGCCCGGGCTATCTAGCTTTTCTTCTTCTTTATAAATCGATGCTTGTTTGTCAAAATTTAATATAAAAGTTTTTTCAAACATTTTTTTCATTCGCTCTTCAATCATTTTCTGCATGTCGGGAGTCATTTCTTTGTTGCCTTCAAATCTTTTTTTGAAGTCGGATGTACTTGTTTTTGATTCATAAACTGCCAAACCTTGAAAGTCTTTTTGGGCATAAGACGATAGAAATGATAAGATTAATACAAATGATATAACTATTTTTTTCATATTGAATATTTTATTTGAATTTGCAAAAGCAAATATGACGATTGATTCTTTAATTTGTTACAAAAGTAAGTTAAATTTTTAAATAAGCTTTTTGAAAATTTAAATTGTTTGATGTAATTTAGCATCCTAATGAAAAAACTACATTTTATATTTTTCTTTTTTTTTGTTTTTATAACAAATGCTACAAGCCAAGATATAATTCCAATGGCTTTAGATTCGATTTCTATAAAAGCTGATAATTTTTTTGGTTTTGACGGATATAAAAATTATTACTACATTAAAAATAATATAGTAATAAAAAAAAGTAGCCTGGGTACTATGCAGTTTCAAGATCTTTCTTTGGGAGAAATAACAAAAGTTGATATTCTAAATCCATTGAAAATAATTGTATTTTACGAAAATTTTAATACCATTTTAGTCCTCGATAATCAGATGAATGAAGTAGATCGAATTAATTTATCCGAACGAGCTAGGCCAATAGTTATAACTGCTGTAGGAGTTGCCGATCAAGATAAATTATGGTTGTTTAACTCTGTCGATCAAAAATTAGCTTTATACGATTTAAAGAGTAAATACTATCAAGAAATCGGTGTACCAATAAATGGACAAATTAATTATTATCAAACCGATTATAATTATTTTCAATGGATATCAAATTATGGACTATGGTTAAGTTGTGATAGGTATGGTAAAATTAGGACAGTAAATGAATTAGAGAGGGCTGATGCCTATCAAATTATTGGACCAAATAAAATATTGATTTTAAAAGACAATGCTTTATTTGTAAGAGATTTTATAACCAATAAGCAAACCAAAATTCATATTGTTGAGAAATCCTTTAGAAATTTTTATTACAAAGACCAAATTTTATCTATTTTTACCAACGAAGGAAATACAAACTATAAAATAAACTTACCATAATGCATATAGCTGTAGCAGGAAATATTGGCGCCGGAAAAACAACCTTAACGCGTCTTTTAGCTAAACATTTTAAATGGGAACCTCATTTTGAAGATGTAGTAGACAATCCCTATTTAGATGATTTTTACCATCAAATGGAAAGATGGTCTTTTAATTTGCAAATATATTTCTTAAACAGTCGTTTTCGTCAAGTATTACAAATTAGAGAAAGCGGAAAGAAAATTATTCAAGATAGAACGATCTATGAAGATGCTCATATTTTTGCACCAAACCTTCATGCAATGGGATTGATGACAAATAGAGATTTTGAAAATTATAAATCCCTATTTGAACTAATGGAAAGTTTGGTAAAAGCTCCAGATTTGTTAATTTATTTAAGAAGTTCTATTCCTAATCTTGTTGGGCAAATACACCAAAGAGGAAGAGAATATGAAAATTCAATCTCAATTGATTATTTAAGTCGATTGAATGAGCGTTATGAAGCTTGGATTACTACTTATACTAAAGGCAAATTATTAATAATTGATGTTGATAATTGCGACTTCTTAAATAATCCTGAAGATTTAGGAAACATTATTAATCGTATTGATGCTGAAATAAACGGATTATTTTAATATTATTCGTAATAATACTTTTCTCAAAGCTCTTTTAAATTAGTCTTTTTGCTTACAAGAAAAAATGAATAAAAAAATTATTTTTCAAGATTTAGAAAAAAAAGATTATAAAACCACTTGGGAGTATCAAGAAACGCTATTTCAACAAATCGTTGATGTAAAAATTCAAAACCGAAAAGAGGAATCGCAAAAACCTACTCCAAATTATTTTCTATTTGTAGAACATCCCCATGTTTATACTTTAGGTAAAAGTGGTGATTTTTCAAATTTACTTTTATCCGAAAAACAATTGGAAGAAAAAGGGGCTACCTTTTATAAAATAAATAGGGGAGGCGATATCACATATCACGGACCTGGTCAAATTGTGGGATATCCTATTTTAGATCTTGAAAATTTCTTCCCCGATATTCATAAATATTTGCGCCTACTAGAAGAGGTTATTATTTTAACTCTAGCCGAGTATAATATAATAGGTGAAAGAAGCGAAGGCGAAACGGGAGTTTGGCTTGGAGTTGGAACGCCTTTTATTAGAAAAATATGCGCTATGGGTGTTCGGGCATCTCGTTGGGTTACCATGCATGGTTTTGCTTTAAATGTAAATGCCGATTTAGGGTATTTTGACAATATTATTCCATGTGGAATAAAAGGTAAAGCCGTTACTTCTTTAAATGTTGAACTTGGTATGGATAAAGTTGACGAGAAAGAATTGAAAGAAAAAATCCTAAAACATTTTATTAATCAATTTGAATGCACCTTAATTTAAGTTGATTTTTTTTAGATTAATCTTCCAATAATTTAAAAGTCATTCGGTGATATTTACAGGGACCATATTTTTTTATGGCAGCCCTATGTTCCTTAGTCGGGTATCCCTTATTTTGCTTCCAATTGTACATTGGAAATTCCTCATGAATTTTATTCATATAAGCATCTCTGTAGGTTTTTGCTAATACCGAAGCTGCCGCGATGCTCATAAATTTTGAATCCCCCTTGATTATGGTACTATGCGGAATGTTTTCAACAGGTTTAAATCGGTTTCCATCTACAATTATATAATTAGGAGTAGGTGATAATTTTAATATACTTTCTTGCATAGCTTTAATAGATGCATTTAATATATTTATTTCATCAATTATATTTGGCTCTAAATGTGTGACTGAAAATGAAACAGATAATTCTTCTATAATTGGTTTTAGTTTTTCTCTTGTTTTTTCAGATAGCTTCTTCGAATCATTTAATAATTCTAAATTAAAATCCTTGGTTAAAATAACAGCAGCTGCAGTAACAGGTCCGGCCAAGCATCCCCTTCCTGCTTCATCGGTTCCGCATTCAAATTCAAATTCTGAAAATCTTAAATTTAACATAAAATTAAATGAATAAAAAAAGTACATTTTTGTTTGTAATCACATATGAATAGGCAGATTACAAAATTAAAATGGTCTTCAAATTTAGATAACGATTTTAAATTATCATAAAAAAAACAAAATATTTAATAAAAAGATTTGTTTAATTAAGAAATAATTAAGAAGTTTGCGAGATAACTAACTCAAATAAAAATTAATATGAGATCGAAGTTCAAATGGATTT
>CAMCBB010000083.1 GCA_945872875.1 Flavobacterium psychrophilum | reverse complement strand
TTAGCTAAAAATAAACATTTTGAATAATACCAAAGCACAAAAAATAAGTTTATTATCCGATATGATTGCATTTGCGGTTGTGGATGGAAAATTGCACAAAAATGAATTCCAATTTCTATCGTTAATAGCCGAAGATTTAGAAATAAATCCAACGGAGTTTCAGCAATTATTTCATACAGAAAACCAAACCGAAGTAATCAAAGACGACTTTGAACGCATTCAACAATTTTACCGATTGGCACTCTTAATGCACAGTGACGGTATTTTACATGCACGTGAGGAAATCAGGATTCATGAAATCGGAATTGGGATGGGTTTGGATCCATTTGCTATGAAACGCGTCCTTAAAGCCATGGCTAAATCGCCAACGCGAATGCTATCTCCCGATTATTTATTGGAAGTTTTTAAAGAACAGAATAATTAATCTTATAACTACTCCTAATGGCGAGTAGCCATAAACACCTTTTTTGCTTGATTTTAACGTTTTGCCGGTTTGCGAAGTTGCGGACTAAATAAGCCTTTAATTTCGGTTTAGCACTGACCAAAATGATAAGCATTAAACTATAAATTTAGCCCAAACCCCGCTTTTGCAAAACGGCTGTTAGCACTCGTTTTTCATTTGTTTTCTTGTCTGTCGCTATGGTTTTCATTGTTAAAGATGCCGAAATTTTCAGCGAAGTGTCCAACTGAATCAGTTGAGTATCTATTACTAAACTTTCTACCACTCTGTCAGCCGTGTTCAAAAGTCAAGCAATGTTGTCCTTTGTCAACTTTCTATGTTGTCTGACAAGTCGTCCAACGGCATAAATACCACCCGCCATAGCACAAATTAAAGGTGCTTGTCCGCTGGTACCAAAAAGATTAATCCAACTTATGCCCAATCCAATAAGCCAACTAATAAAAATGCCGATTAAAACTTGTCCGATTAAGTTTCCGTTGATTTTGATTCCAAATATTTTCATAATTGTCGAGTTTATATATTGTGAATGTTTTCTTAATTGTTTCGTGTTCATTTTAATAAATGTCGTTTCTCTTGTCGTCCATTAACAAAAACCGTTTTAGTTCTTTCCGTCTTGTTTTAACCCTTTCCGCTGTCGTCATAAAATGAGTGCTAACGTTTTGCGGCTTGGCGAAGGGCGGGATTTTTAGCACTAAAGTTTATACGAAGCACAAATGTTGAACCTTGCACAAATGTTTCTACGAAGCTTGTCAGCCCGTCTTTTGCCAAACTGCTGTTAGCCGTTCGGTTTTATTTTTTCTATTACTTTCTATTACTTATTTTATTTTTAAATGGATTGGTTTTATAAATAATAAAGCCGAAAAATATTAGCAGTAAAATTTTTCCAATTAAAAATCCATTACCATATTCGTTTAAATGCTTGAAGTGATAAATAAAAATATTTATGAGAATATAGCACAAGTATAGAAATACAATTGTCGAAACGTAAAAAGCAGTTTTTTTCATCTTTTTTAAAATTTATAGGCGACAAAATGATAAGTTTTTGTCGCCTATATTTTTACTTAGTAACAGTTGTAGTTGTTGGAGTATAAATACTGAAAGTCAAAGCAGCAATTAAACCATTAACAAAACTTTGTCTAGTGTGAACAGTATAATCTGTTGCACCATCAGCCATAGCTTTTGAGTCAGAAACTCCAACTGGTGCTAATCCACCAATTACATAATGATTCCATTTAGTAACTTGTGAGTTACCTTGTGCTCCTTTACCAACAACACTTGTATAAGAAAAACAAGATGTTAGCATAATTGACATTGCAAATGCGATTGTCATAATTTTGAATGTTCTTTTCATTCTTTTAAAATTTATATGTTATTTACCCAATATTGAGTCATTTTCAGGCATTGTTTAAGGTTTCGATGCTATCCGTTTATTTGTTATTTTCAGTTTTTCAATTTAACACTTTCAATTTCTTTACGTTCCACTAAACTGACGGCTAACTCATATATATACGCAGCCTTAGAAAGAAAGCCGACTATATTATACTGATTTCTATTGTTTTACTATTGGCAACATAAAAATATGTAATGCGCTTTTTTGTCTTGTCAATTTTTTTAACTTATTTCAAATGTAATGTTTTTTTATAAATTATCTAAACGACTAATTTTTTTCTATATTGTTTTAATATCTTTTAGCCCTATTTGTCAATAACGTGTTTTGTATCTAAGGAGCTGTTTTCAATGGTCTATTCAATTGTTTTTAAGAAGTTATTTGGTAAGTTCAATTACATCTTCCCAAATATGTTGTTTGCCAAATTCACCCAAGTTTAAAATGTAATTTCCATCTTTGTCAATTACAGCGGAGCTAAAACAAGGATAATGCATTTTGAAAAATAATTTTTCGATTACTTGATCATTATCATTTTTCCAATCCACTTTATTAGGTTGATAATATTTTAAATTCTCATCACTCTTATATATCCAAAAATTGTTAACCGAATTTATTTTTTTGATTTTTCTTAAATAATCAGTGTCAAAAATATTCCAAGTAGAAATTCTCTCAATGCCATTGCAGTCGTCTTTTCCTGGATAAAAAATAATAATTGTAATATTATTATCAATCGTACCTTTTTTAATTAAGCTATTATTTAGTTTATTTAATTCTTCTAAGGCAAGTTTCCCTCTTGTTTTGCGTTGGTATAAAATATATTCAAACTGGTTTTTAAGTTCAAAAACGTTGTATAGGTAATTATCTTTTAATATTAAATCATCAAATTCTTTTTTACTAATATTTTCAAAATTAGAATTGAAATATTTTTCAGTCTTGTTTTGCGAATATAGTATGCAATGGAATGTGATCAATAATAAAAGTAGTAATGTTGTTCTTTTCATATAATTTTTATTAACTCAAAGATTGTCGCTTTCTTAATAGCGCATTTACTTTAAATTTACGTAATTATTATTAAAAATCAACCAAAGGATAATGCATTTTAAATTATAATTTATTTAAAGAAAACGGTACCGTTTTTATCGTAAAAAAAAGTCCGAATTAATTCGGACTTTTTTTAAATTTATTCTTTTATGAATTTTTGACTGTAGTCTTTATCATTTGAATCTCGTAGTAATAAAATGTAGGTTCCTTTGCTTAAACTTTCAGTAGGAATTTGATTTGAAGTTAAGTTACTTTCAAATACCTGTTTACCATTCAAATCAAATACTTTAGCTAATTTCAAAGTAATCTCATTATTAGTTTTTATATTCAATACATTTTTAGCAGGAATAGGATACAGGCTAAATTCAGAGTTAGTATATTCTTCTAGAGTCAATGTTGAACCTTCAACAACCAAAGTAGCATTGTTTATAGTTGGGTTATTAATGGTGTCAATAATTCCAGATGGCCATCTAATTATAATTTGAGTTATTGCAGTTTCTGTTCCAATACCAAAATGAGCATTTAATGAACTCATGTATTTGAATCCGTCCCCGCTATGAATATCTCTAATTTGTTTACCCCAAGCGCCATATATTTCTATTCTTGCACCAATGCCATAGCTATTACTAACAACTCCTTTAAGTGCTATTTTTTTCCAATTGTTTCCATTAGGAACCGCGTATCTTATAGTACTTCCGTTTAAGAAATCTAAGAAGCCATCATCGTTTAAATCACCAATACCTCCAACTGCAATACCACTATAATTTGAATGTGCAAAAGTTCCGTTTCCTAAATTGAACATGATTTTATTTCCACCACCTATCACATCTACAAAACCATCATTATCAAAGTCGTGAGCAACATGCTCAATATTGGTACTTGTATTAGTATCCCAACCAGAACCAGTTGTTATATCTGTAAAGGTTGAATCACCATTATTTCTCATATATTTATGACTTCCATCTGTAGTTGAGCTAGCACCAACTACAATATCTAAATCACCATCATTATCGTAGTCAGCCCAAGCAGAAGACCATGTTTGAACTGGATCAGCCAAGTTTGCGGCTATCGATACATCTTCAAATCGTATAATTTTATTACCCATTGCATCAGTGTAGGAAGTGTTTTTGTGAAGTTCATTGATTTTGGCGGTTCCAGATCCACCACGACATTTTGCAATAAATAAATCCTGATCTCCATCATTATCATAGTCAACAAAAATAGAACCATAATTTCCACCTTCTGGATGAATTCCAATAGTAGTTGCACCAGGAGTTATACCAGATTGATAAAATGTTAATTCACCAGATCCATTATTCATGAAATATACATTTGGATCAACATCATGGCATGAAAAAGCATCTAAATTTCCATCATTATTTAAATCTACAAAGTTGGTTCTTTGACAAAAAACATATTGTGAGAATGATTCGTTTGTATAAGCTGTACCTGTGCTGTTTGATTTCCAAAAAGTAACTGCACTTCCTCCACCTAAAATTATATCATTATATCCATCTTTATTGTAATCACCTGCAGCCAAACTCCAAGAAGGCATGTTGCTTGTTCCTGTGATTGGAAAATCTGTATTAGTAAATGTTCCACCAGCTCCTTGATAATGAATTCTAAGGTTATTGGCGCTTACACCAGCAATGTCGTCTTTTCTGTCACCATTCATGTCCACCACACATAAATTATAGGTGCTATTAATTGTTGGAATATTTTGTGTTGTATAAGTAATTCTTTGAGGAGTTGGAATAACTAATGGATTTTCAATTAATTGAAAAGTAAAACCATTAGAAGTCCATCTGTTATCAAATGCAATTGTATAGGTAATTCCAGCTGAGACATTAAATATTGCAACAGATGAATAACTTGCCCCAGAGTCATCATCTCCGTCTGCACATGTTAAATTTCCACAAGTTCCTGTATAAACATGTAATCTTGTGTCAACCCTTGGTGTATTTTGTGAAATATCTGTTGTAATTGTTACAGTATAACTTTGTGTTGGAGTATAGGTATACCATTCTCCTTTTCCATTTGCTGTTATTACTCCATTATTTGCGCAAATTGGTGTAGGGACATCTAACCCATTCACGGCGTCAACTATATGTAATCCTGCACTAATTGGTAATGCAGAGGCACAAGTATCTTGTGCAAATGACCCACTAGTAAAAAGGCAAAGGCTTATAATTAAAATAATTTTTTTCATATGTTAAGATTTTTATTTTTAAATATTTATTATGGGCATGGAGATAGAGAGTTAATCCATTGTTCAATTAATGCAACTCCTTCTGCATGTATTTCAGTTCTTCCTATAAGGGGCATTCTATAGCTTTCATTATCAGTATTTAATCTGTAATACATCATAGATCTATTGATGTTGTTTGGGTTTACAATTTTACTTAATGCTGGCGGAAAATCAGCCATATCTTGGGTGTTAACGCATACACCCATATTTGACAAGTTCGAAGTTTCATTAAATGCAAATCGCATAGGTCTATAATCACAATGACTATTTGTTTGATGACAATGAGCGCAATTAATATCTAAATAGGATCTAACTCTTAAATCTAAGGGTTTTGATGTATCATCATAATTTACTGTTGAAGACATTGTCGTTGGTAGGTTGTTTTCTAAATAACCAACTTCAATCCACTTAGCCAATTGATTTTTTATACCTGTGGTAAATGTAAAATTATTGTTTAAGTTTTGTGGTTTAATTCCAATTGGAATTGGCTGTTCATTATATTTATGACAAGTCATGCATTGTTGATCGGAAGGTATTCTATAACTATCTACTACATGAGTAATATTGTTATTATCCTTCCATTCAATTGTAGTATTACTTCCTGCCATATCTAAATATGCCTCAGTTTGAGCTGCATTCCAAACATATTCAGCAAAAATCCAACCCGAAGCTTTTCGGATCATAATTCTAGTTTCAATGATTCTAGTTGAGCCTATTGGCGTTGTATTTTGAACATTGTCGTAATAAAAATTTTTAATTAATGCTGAGCCAACTGGTAAATTTAAAATTTTACCATCACCATCATAAGTAGCTTTTGTTCCTTTGGGCATCCAAACAAATCTTTTTTTGTGGGCATAATCAGTAAATAATGAAGATGCAGGTTCGTAAATCAAGACATCCAAGGCTGGTTTTTGATCTTTCATTGGACCATCAAAAAAATGATAATCGGATAATTTAGCATATGGAACCGTAGCCAAGTTTACAGAAACTTCGGGTAAATCTATATATTCCTCTTGATCAGATTTAGAACAAGAAATCAAAATAATAATTGTAATAAGTGTAAAAACTAATAAAGCGTATTTATTCTTCATAAAATAAAATATTCTAGTCAAATGTATAATAAATATTTCATACTGATTATATGAATATTAAATAATTATTATCAAGTTTTAGAGGTGTTTATTAATGATTAATTTAAATTTTAGATTAAATCCTGATTCTCTGCTCTAGAAATTATATTTTCTGGAAGCGATTTTTTGGCTTTTGCTCCCATTTTTTTAAGATTTTCAACTCGGTTAATTAAGTTTCCAGAACCATCAACTAATTTGTTCATGGCATCAGAATATCCAGATTTTGCATCGTCTAATTTTTTTCCAACAGTAATTAAATCGTTCCATAAACCATGAAATTTATCGTAAAGTGCTCCAGCTTGACGCGCAATTTCCAAAGCATTTTCTTGTTGCTTTTGGTTGGTCCACATACTATCAATAGTGCGCAAAGTGGCTAATAAAGTAGAAGGAGTTACAATAACAATATTTTTTTCGAATGCTTTATTGTACAAATTAGTATCCTCATTTAAGGCAATCGCAAAAGCCGACTCAATCGGTATAAATAGCAACACAAAATCTGGACTTTCAATTTCATACAAATCGTGGTAGTTCTTATTACTAAGTTGCTCCACATGTCGGTTTATCGAAATCACATGCTCTTTTAAATGCTGCGATTTAAGTTGGTCGTCTTCTTCGTTGATATAGCGTTCGTAGGCTGTTAGCGTAACTTTAGAATCCACGATCATTTTCTTGCCATCTGGCAAATTAATAACTACATCAGGGAAAACCCTGTTGCCTTCTTCGGTTACAAAACTAGCTTGTACAAAATATTCGCGATCTTTTTCCAATCCCGATTTTTCAAGTACGCGTTCTAGGATTAGTTCGCCCCAATTCCCCTGCATTTTGCTATCTCCTTTTAATGCTTTTGTAAGGTTAAGAGTTTCTTTACTCATTTGCTCATTCATGGCTGTCAACCCAACAATTTGTTGGCGTAAAGCAGCATGGTAATCAATGCTTTCTTTGTGGGTATCTTCTACTTTTTTCTCAAAAAGCTGAATTTTTTCTTGTAGCGGATTTAAAAGATTTACCAAATTCTCTTTGTTTTGTTCGGTGAATTTGGATGTTTTTTCTTCTAAGATTTTGTTGGCTAAATTTTCAAATTCTTTGGTGAATTTTTCCTGTAGCTGTTCTACTTCTTGTTTTTGTTCTTTATTGCGTTCCCAAAGATTTTCAAAGTCGGTTTCTTTTTTAGATAAATGAATGGCTAATGAATCTTTCTCAGCGCGAATCATTTCTTTTTCTTCATTGGATGCCGTAAACTGTTTTTCAAATTGCGTACGTTCCAATTGAAATTGCTCTTTCAATTGATTTATTTGTGCTAACAAACCATTTATTTTTTCTTCTAACGATGCTTTTTCAGATTTTGAATTGGCACTAAAAATAAATTTTCCTAAAACTAGACCAAGGGCTAAGGAAAAAAGAAATACTAATAAAAAAGAAATAATTGGAGTCATTTTTGATCAAATAAGTAGGTAAATATACTAAAAATGTACTAATTGATTTCGGGATTAAT
>CAMCBB010000082.1 GCA_945872875.1 Flavobacterium psychrophilum | reverse complement strand
CCAATTTCGGTATTACAACGATCCGAAATAGTTTGCAAAATAATATTAAATTCTAGGTCTTGAAGTGTTTTTTGAGTAATTGAAATCATGGATGAATTTACGAATTTTCAAATTTACAAAGTTTAAAGGGAATTAGATGATAAATTCCTAATTTTGGAAAAAAATTATAAAATGTTTATCCAAGAAAATTCCTGGCAAAAACTACTAGCACCTGAATTTGAGAAACCCTATTTCTTAGAGTTAACGCAACAAGTAGAACAGGAATATGCTACACAAACTTGTTTTCCTAGAAAAGAATTTATCTTCAATGCTTTCGAAAAATGCAGTTTTCAAGATTTGAAAGTGGTTATTATTGGGCAAGACCCTTATCACGGCGAGATAAACGGAAAATGTGAAGCCAACGGATTGTGTTTTTCTGTAGAGGATGAAATCCCGATTCCGCCTTCCTTGAAGAATATTTTCACTGAAATTAATTCCGAATACGACCGCATCTTTTTTCCCACTTCAGGCAATTTAGAGCGTTGGGCAAAGCAAGGCATTTTACTATTAAATTCCAGTTTTACCGTCCGTAAAGACCAAGCCAACAGCCACAAACACTTAAAATGGAATTTGTTTACCGATGCGGTGATCCAAAAAATATCGGAAGAAAAACAACATATTGTTTTCTTACTTTGGGGCGGATTTGCACAAAAAAAAGGAATTAAAATCGATCGTACAAAACATTTGGTATTAGAGTCGGGACATCCATCACCTTTGAGTGCAAATAGAGGTTTTTGGTTTGGTAACCAACATTTTAAAGATGCGAATTCGTATTTGTCTAGTAAAGGAATTTCTGAAATTGAATGGTAATTAGTCTAAGGTTAAAGCACTTAATACTTCCACCAAGTTTTTATAAGTATTTTTTTTATCAATAATTTGAAGTTCTAATAATTGATTTTGAATTGTATCCGTTATTTCTTCTTTTAGGCTGTTTTGAGACCATTCGGTTAACTTTAACCATTGTTGAATATCTTCAATTTTTTGTTGGAATTTGGTTGCCAAAATAGAATCTATATTCGGAATACTTTTAAATACTTTCGTTTGTTCATTGATGCAAATTAATAACTTCTTTATTTCATCTGGATTTTGTTGAAGGATATCTTCTCGAACAGCAATTACAAAACTAGGCCACGGAGTAGGGCAATCGCCAACTCTTCTAAAAATGCCTTTATCTACAAGGGGTTTGGTCATGAAATGTTCCCACATAAAGTAATCTGCGGTCCCATTGGTTAATGCTGTTACCGCGCCATCAATGGTATTTACAACTTCAAAGGTTAAACTGTTTTTGTCCCATCCTTGTTGGTATGCATTGACATAGGCCATTAATTCTGATCCCGATCCAAATCTAGAAATGGCAACTTTGGTGTTTTCTAAATCGGATAGGGTTGAATATTTAGAATCAGCACCAACGTGAATTCCCCATATTAAGGGACTTTCAACATAAATCTGTATAATTTTACTATTGTTTCCATTCACAATATCCTTAATGATTCCTTCGGTAAGAATTACAGCAATATCTGTAGATCCATCTCGAAGCATTTGGCATAATTTTCCGGTACCTTCTGGTACATCGGTCCATTGTAAATCGATGCCAACTTCATGGAATTTATTATTTTCAATTGCCAGTTGCCAAGGAAGGTTAAAGTGTTCGGGTACACCTGCGATTTTTAGGGATTTCATTATTTAGGAATATTAAATAAATTATTCTGCCAATTTATCTAAAGCATATAAAATTAAAGCATCTACCGCTTTATAAGGATCTTCGCTAAAAGTTCCGGTTGCACGGTTAGCAATGATGGCATTTAAAGATAAACATTGATGGCCAAGTAATTTGCCCAAGCCATAAATGGCTCCAGTTTCCATTTCAAGGTTGGTCATTTTGATACCTTCAAATTCAAATTTGTCCATTTTACTGTTCAATTCTGGATCTTGAATTGGTATTCTTAAAACACGCCCTTGCGGTCCGTAAAATCCTCCAGCAGTCCCAGTAAAGCCTTTGTAAATTAAATCGCTTTCTAATCGTTTTTCTAGTATTTCACTTCCTCTAATAACATAAGGACGCCCTTTTTTTAAATCCCAATTGGTTTGTTTGATAAAAGCATCTTCGATTTCGGTTTCCGAAATTTCGTCAATGCAATAGGAGCGAAGCATGTTGTCTAAGCCCAATCCATATTGACTTAAAACAATACTATCACAAGGAATAGTTGCTTGTAATGAACCCGAAGTTCCAATTCTAATAATATTTAAAGAGGTGAGTTTTTCTTTGATGGTTTTAGTTTCCAAATCAATGTTTACTAAAGCATCCAATTCGTTCATTACAATGTCAATATTATCCGGCCCAATTCCAGTAGAAATAACGGTGATTCGTTTTCCTTTATAGATTCCGGTTTGGGTTTTAAATTCTCTTTTTTGCAAAGAAAATTCTATGCTCGAAAAGTGTTTGGTAATTTTCTCCACACGATTTTGATCTCCAACAAAAAGAATATCTGTGGCAATATGTTCCGGTTTCAGATTGAGGTGGTATACACTTCCATCTGGATTTAATATTAATTCGGATGATGCAATCATGTCGTTTAATTTATAAGGGGCAATTTATCCGCCCACTCGTTTTGTTTTAAATCCTTTAGCTTGAAGAATTTGCATTATTTTGTCACGGTAATTTCCTTGAATAATAATGGCTCCGTCTTTAAAACTTCCACCAACACTTAGTTTGGTTTTTATTTCTTTTGCCAAAATTTTGAAATCTTCTTCATCTCCATCGTAGCCTTCAATAATAGTAGTGGGTTTGCCATTTCGTTTTTCGAATTTGCAAATCATCGGTTCTTTTTGAATCAGTAAATCATGTGCTACTTCCTCTGTTTTTTCGGGTTCGGAAGAGACTTCATGGTCTGGAAAAAGTTTTTTTAATTGATCTTGTAAGTCCATTATTGTTATTTCTTTATCAATCCCAATTCTACTAACCTTTCATTTAAATAATCTCCTGCTGTAATATCTTCAAATTGCTTTGGATTATTTTCATCAATACATTCGGGTAAGCAATTCAAATTCATATCACTCACCGGATGCATAAAAAACGGGATAGAATATCTTGAGGTTCCCCATAATTCTCTTGGCGGATTAACCACCTGGTGAATCGTTGACTTTAATTTATTGTTGGTGTGGCGAGACAACATGTCTCCTACATTAATCATTAATTCGTCTGGTTGAGCAATTGCATCAAGCCATTCTCCATCATGATTTTGCACTTGTAATCCTTTACCTTGAGCGCCCATTAATAGCGTAATCAAATTAATATCGCCATGTGCAGCTGCACGCACAGCGCCGTCTTTTGGTTCATCTGTAATTGGAGGGTAATGAATAGGTCGTAAAATACTATTTCCTTCTTCAATGAATTTATCAAAATAAAATTCGTCTAATCCAATATGAATTGCTAAAGCTCTTAATACATAAATTCCGGTTTTTTCCAATTGCTTGTAGGCTTCTTTTCCGGTTGAATTAAAATTAGGCAATTCAGAAACGGTAACATTTTCGGGATACTCGTTTGCATACTTTGAATCAGTATTTACATATTGGCCAAAGTGCCAAAACTCTTTCAAATCACCTGCAGATCTTCCTTTCGCATGTTCTTTTCCAAAAGAAATATAGCCTCTTTGTCCGCCAATACCTGGAATTTCGTATTTTGCTTTAGTTTCCAAAGGCAGAGTAAAGAAGTTCCTAACTTCCGAATATAAATCTTCTACCAATTGATCATTTAAAAAATGTCCTTTTAATGCCACGAAGCCAATATCTTCGTAAGCTCTTCCGATTTCATTTACAAATTTTTGTTTACGTGCCGGATCATCCGACAGGAAATCACGTAAGTCAACGCTAGGAATTTGTTGCATACTTGTTATAAATTAAAATTGATACCAATATCTTAGTTACAAATATAGCGAATTTTAGAAATTTATTCAGTATTCAAATGGTTTATGTTTTAAAATACGATTTGATCGTTGTGTATTATTTTGAAACCAATTACTTTTGCAAAAACAACACAAAACAAATGAATACAATAACTACAACCAATTTTAATTTTCCAAATCAAAAATCGGTTTACCGAGGAAAAGTTCGTGAAGTATACAACATCAATAATGATCTTCTTGTGATGGTTGCCACCGATAGACTTTCAGCTTTTGATGTGGTAATGCCAAAAGGAATTCCATTTAAAGGTCAGATTTTAAATCAAATTGCTACTAAATTTATGCAATTGACTCAAGATATTGTTCCGAATTGGTTGGTTGCAACTCCGGATCCTAATGTTGCAGTTGGACATTTATGCGAACCTTTTAAAGTTGAAATGGTAATTCGTGGTTATCTTTCAGGACATGCTGCAAGAGAATATGCTTTAGGAAAAAGAGTACTTTGTGGTGTTGAAATGCCAGAAGGTTTGAAAGAAAATGATAAATTCCCAATACCAATAATTACACCAACTACTAAGGCTGATATGGGAGTTCATGATGAAGATATTTCTCGTGAAGCGATTTTGTCAAGTGGAATTGTATCGGAAGAAGATTATTTAGTATTAGAAAAATATACGCGTGCTTTGTACCAACGCGGAACAGAAATTGCTGCTTCTCGTGGATTGATTTTGGTGGATACCAAATATGAATTCGGAAAAACCAAAGACGGAGTTATTGTGTTAATTGATGAAATTCACACACCCGATTCTTCTCGTTATTTTTACGCAGAAGGGTATCAAGAAAGACAAGATGCAGGTGAGGAGCAAAAACAATTGTCTAAAGAGTTTGTTCGAAGATGGTTGATTGAAAATAATTTCCAAGGAAAAGAAGGTCAAACCATTCCAAATATGACCGATGAATATATTGATTCGGTATCTCAGCGTTATATTGAGTTGTTTGAAAATATTTTAGGAGAGCAATTTGAAAAAGCTGATATTTCAAACATTCAAGAGCGAATTGAAAAAAATGTAATGGAATATTTGAAAAATAGATAAAAAAAAGTCCCAATTATTTGGGACTTTTTTTTGTTTGTAAATTGCTATTTATAGTAAGAAAAATCGTGGTTGTTTTCAATCTTCAATAACGATTCGTATATCAACTCAATTACATGTTCAACATCTTCACGATGCACCATTTCAACGGTAGTGTGCATGTATCTTAAAGCTAAAGAAATTAATGCCGATGCAACTCCGCCGTTACTGTATGCAAAAGCATCCGTGTCGGTACCAGTAACTCTTGAAGTGGCATGTCTTTGAAACGGAATTTTCTTTTCTTCGGCCGTGCTAACAATAAGTTCTCTAAGAATGTTTTGAGTTGCAGGAGCATACGCAATAACAGGTCCATTACCTATTTGTAAGTCGCCTTCAATTTTCTTTTCAATCATTGGGGTAGTAGTATCGTGACAAACATCAGTTACAATAGCTACATTTGGTTTGATGGTTTGGGTAATCATTTCAGCTCCACGAAGACCAATTTCTTCTTGTACCGAATTTACGATGTACAATCCAAAGGGAAGTTTCTTTTTATTTTCTTTTAGTAAACGGGCAACTTCTGCAATGATAAACCCGCCCATACGGTTGTCTATGGCTCTACAAACAAATTTATCTTTATTTAAAATCATAAATTCATCCGGATATGTAATTACGCAACCCACATGAACCCCCAATTTTTCAACTTCCTCTTTGCTAGAACAACCGCAATCAATGAAAATGTTGTGCAAGGTAGCCGCTTCTTCTTTTCCTCTATTTCGAGTATGAATTGCAGGCCATCCAAATACACCTTTCACAATTCCTTTTTTAGTATGGATATTCACTCTTTTTGAAGGTGCAATTTGATGATCCGAACCACCATTTCGAATAACATAAATTAATCCGTTATCGGTTATGTAGTTAACATACCATGAAATTTCATCCGAATGCCCTTCAATAACCACCTTGAATTCGGCTTCTGGGTTTATGATTCCTACGGCACTTCCATAGGTGTCTGTAATGAAAGTATCTACATAAGGTTTTAAATAATCCATCCAAATTTTCTGCCCTCCAGCCTCATATCCTGTTGGCGATGGGTTATTTAGGTATTTTTCTAAAAATTGAATAGATGAATCGGTAAGTATTGATTTTTTTGACATAAAAATATTTTTCTGCTAAAATATAAATTTGGCATTACACTTGTTAGGTATAATATATATTTTTACCCTAAATTTTTCAGCTATGTTAAAATCAAAATTTTTAATTCTGTTTTTTATTTCTTCAGTAACTGCTTTTGCGCAAGTAAATAATGAAATTATTATTGAGAAAGAGCCCGTTATTATAGAATTAGATTCTGTGAAAATGGACACCATTTTATTGAATGATGTTTCTTTTTCCAAAGTGAGAATGAGTCCTGAAGAAAAAAAAGAATTTTTAACGCTTCAAAATCGTGTTCTTAAAGTATATCCTTATGCCAAAACTGCTGCAGAAAGATTGGCTTTGCTGAATAAAAATATGGGAAATCTTCAATCCAATAAAGAAAAAAGAAGGTATTTTAAGTTAGCAGAAGATTTTCTTAACAACGAATTCAAAGATAAATTAAAAAAATTATCCCATAAGCAAGGCCAAATACTGGTTAAATTAATTTACCGTCAAACCGGAGTTTCAACCTACAACCTCATTAAAGATTACAAAAGTGGATGGAAGGCCTTTTGGTCAAACAACGCAGCCTATTTCTTTAAAATTAATTTAAAAGAAATTTATGACCCGCTTAATAATAATGAAGATTACCTAATCGAAACGATATTGTATAGAGCCTTTTCTACCGGTAGATTACAGGAGCAAAAATCTGCAAACCCCATTGAGATTGACGCTTTGAATGAGCATTGGGAGAAACTAGCAACCAAAATCAATAAGAAAAAATAGTTGCAGCGAAAGTTCAGTGCTTTTTTGTAAACAGGTTTCCTGCTTTTCGTTACAATCTGTCTTGGCGAGGTGGTCAAGCGATTTAAAGTGGTTTTATGTTGCATCGCCAAGCCAGGATTTTCACTTCAATCAGGGCTATTGGATTTAACATTTAGCAAATAGTTTTCCTTTATAAAGAAATTTTCAAATCAACAACCTACACAAAACCAATGTTTTAAAAATCGTAAAAGTCAAAACGCTAAAAAAAGGCGTTAAATTTTACATTTTCTGCGATAAAATATTTGCAGTATTTAAATAATAGTTTACCTTTGCCCTCCCTGAAAAACGGGAAAACGGACAAGGAAAAAGAAAAAAATATTTTTTTTTCGAAATACTTGCCAGATAATAAAAAAGGTGTACTTTTGCACCCGCTAATTGAGAGATTGGTTAGAAAAACAAGTAAAGAAAGTTCTTAGACATATTGAATTGACAGCCGTTCTGACTTAGGTCAGAACAAAAATAAAGAGAGTAAGCAAATCGGAAGATTTGAGCAAGCTAGAGTATTATCGTACAATATTAAAATATACGATGAAGAGTTTGATCCTGGCTCAGGATGAACGCTAGCGGCAGGCCTAACACATGCAAGTCGAGGGGTATTCAGTTTTCGGACTGGAGAGACCGGCGCACGGGTGCGTAACGCGTATGCAATCTACCTTTTACAGGGGAATAGCCCAGAGAAATTTGGATTAATGCCCCATAGTATATAAACTTCGCATGTTGTTTATATTAAAGTTCCAACGGTAAAAGATGAGCATGCGTCCCATTAGTTAGTTGGTAAGGTAACGGCTTACCAAGACGATGATGGGTAGGGGTCCTGAGAGGGAGATCCCCCACACTGGTACTGAGACACGGACCAGACTCCTACGGGAGGCAGCAGTGAGGAATATTGGACAATGGGCGCAAGCCTGATCCAGCCATGCCGCGTGCAGGAAGACGCATCTATGGTGTGTAAA
>CAMCBB010000081.1 GCA_945872875.1 Flavobacterium psychrophilum | reverse complement strand
CATACTTTATCAAAAAATTGGAGTTTGAATTTCATTAATTCCATTCGATTTTATGAAACCGATTTGTTTTCAAATACAAGACCTAATCCTGTAATTGGTGGAAATATCACCGCCAATGGAGATTGGACTAGAAGCATTCAGCGCACTGAAAGCAAAGACGATTATTTTATCCAACAAACTGATTTGAAAGGAACATTTGCTACAGGAAAAATAAACCATCAATTTTTGTTTGGCTATGATGTTGAAAGCTTCAAAACCTACACTACCGCTTATCAAAATTTCATGAATTATGATGTAATCAATATTTTTAATGATAATAATCCAGCAGGGGAACCTTTAATTCCTACCCTAAACAAAAACACGTTAACAAGTACGCCAATAAATCGATTTGGAGTTTATATTCAAGATTTGGCCCACCTATCTGATACGTTTAAATTGCTAGCAGGAATTAGATACAGCTATCAAGATACTAAAAACGAGGTGCTTTCCTACGCATCAAACAGCACCTCAATTTCAACAAATTATGATGGCGCTTTTTCACCTCGATTGGGATTAATTTTTCAACCTTCTGAAAATTATTCGGTGTTTGCTAGTTATTCGAATTCTTTTGAAATTAATACCGGTCAAGACGAGCTTGGCAATGCTTTAAAGCCATCACTTATTGATCAATATGAAATTGGGATTAAAACGAAAATACTAAAAGAACGCTTGTTTATTAACCTTACAGGGTATCAAATTACAAATGAAAATTTCTACCAACAATCCTTAAGCAACGGAAACACTTATTCGTATATTAAAGTATTGGCTGGCGAAGTACAAAGTCAAGGGATAGAATTGGATATAGTTTCCAATCCATTTAAAGGTTTATCACTTATTGCTGGATATAGCTTTAATGAAACAAAATACATTACGAGTTCCTATTTTATTGAAGGGAGTCAATTGAAATACAACCCAAAAAACACAGCAAATTTCAATATTAATTATAATTTTGAAGGAAGAAAACTAAACGGATTATCGGTTGGCTTAATAAATACTTATTTTGGAACTCGCTATGCAGGAAGACCTACACGAGTACAAATTGCTAATGACTCGAGAAAATTAATTTATGTTCCTGATTATTTTCAAATAGATGCCACAATAGCCTATGCCTATTCAAATTGGACCATCCGCACTAAAATCAGCAATTTGTTAAACGAATTAAATTACAACATTCACGATGACAACAGCTTAAACCCAATTGCACCAAGAAATTATTCAATTACACTTACATACGATTTTTAAAAGGTAACAAGTACTCTAGTTATATTAAATAAGAAAGTAAAAAAAATATGATTAACAAAAAAGATATCATAATAATTGGCATCATTTCAATATTACTATCGGTGATTGGTTTTATTTTGGATTTAAATGAAAGGATTCCTAACATTTTATTGAACATTTACGAAATGCTTATTATGTCGGCAATAATTTTCATTATGATTTCAATAATTTATTTTCCAGTTAAACTTATTATTTATAAATTTATAAAGAGTAAGTTTTTTTAATACTTGAAGATAAAATTCAAATGACTTATTTTGTTATTTTTGGAATCCAATAAATTAATTAAACAGTATGAAAACCATCAAATTACTTATTTCGTTAGTTTTTTTGACCTTGATTTCCTGCAACAATAGTGATGCAGATGACACTCCAAACACTATAATTGGAACATGGAAATACACAGAAATGTTGGCAGATCCTGGTAATGGAAGCGGTGTCTTCACCCCTGTAACCAGTGACAAAACCCTAACTTTTGACACTGCAGGAAATGTAACTTCAAATGGTTCTTTGTGCGATATGTCTACAGCATCGAATGCAAGTTCAACTGGAACTTACACTGCGGCGACTAATACTTTAATTCCGACAAGTTGTCCAAATACAACTATAATATATGAATTAACAGGAACAACATTAATACTGAATTACCCTTGTATTGAACCTTGTAAAGCAAAATTCATCAAAGTACCTTAATAAAAAAGCTCCGACATCAATCGGAGCTTTTTTTTATAATCTTAGTTCTTAACCGGAATATTTTCTAAAATCTCCAATACAAATTTCCAGAATTTTTGTGAAGAAGAAATACTTGCTCTTTCATCTGGGCTGTGGGCTCCGTGAATGGTTGGACCAAAAGAAATCATGTCCATTCCTGGATAATTAGTTCCTAGAATTCCACACTCTAATCCGGCATGACATGCAGCCACATTTGGTTTAGATCCGTTTTGTTTTTCGTAAATCTTAACCAATAGATCCAATATTTCTGAGTTTACATTTGGCGTCCATCCTGGGTAACTTCCTGCAAAAATCACTTCACAACCAAACAACTCATAAGCAGCACGCAAAGCATTTGCCAAGTCCATTTTAGAACTTTCAACCGAAGATCGTGTTAAATTTTGAATCGTGATTTCGCCGTCTTTTACAATTACACGCGCAATATTATTAGATGTTTCAACCAAGTCTTTAATGTCTGCGCTCATGCGATATACACCATTATGAGCGGCATAAATTCCTCTAATAAATCCTTCTTGCACTCCTAAATCCATTACTTTGTTTGGTAAATCAGCTTTAGCAATTTCAATAGTTAAGTTGGGCTCCATAGTTTTATATTCGGCTTGGATATCGCTAATTACTTCTTGCATATCAAATACAAAAGCCTCGTCATACATGGCTGCCACAATAATTTTGGCGTTGCTCTCTCTAGGAATTGCATTTCGCAAACTTCCACCTGAAATTTCAGCAATTTGCAATCCAAAATTTTCAAAACCGTCCAATAACAACCGGTTCATTATCTTGTTAGCATTCCCTAGCCCTTTGTGAATATCCATACCCGAGTGACCTCCGTTTAATCCTTTTACGGTAATCGTATATCCTACAGAACCTTCGGGAGTTTCCTCTTCGTTGTAACTTCTATTTGCCGTTACATCAATTCCACCAGCACAACCAATACCAATTTCATCATCTTCTTCGGTATCCATATTCAAAAGGATTTCTCCTTTTAATATTCCGCCTTTTAAGTTTAATGCACCGGTCATTCCGGTTTCTTCATCAATAGTGAAAAGTGCATCGATTGCGGGATGTTTAATTTCTTTAGATTCCAAAATAGCCAACATCATGGCAACTCCAAGTCCGTTATCGGCACCAAGTGTAGTTCCACGAGCACGAACCCAATCACCATCCACATACATATCAATTCCTTGTGAATCAAAATCGAAATCAGTATCGTTATTTTTTTGACAAACCATATCCAAATGCCCTTGAAGCACAATTGGCTTGCGGTTTTCCATTCCTGGAGAAGCTGGTTTTCTTATAATTACATTTCGGATTTCGTCTTCAAAAGTTTCTAAACCTAATTTATTTCCGAAGTTTTTAATGAATTCAATTACACGCTCTTCTTTTTTTGATGGACGCGGAATTGCATTTAGATCGGCAAAATTATTCCAAAGCGCTTTAGGCTCTAGGTTTCTTATTTGTTGGCTCATTCTTATTGTTGTTTGTTATTTTAGGGTACAAAGTTACAAAGTTTAATTTCTTTGCGAATTGATTTGTGATTATATTTACAATTCGATTATAGAAATATGAAAAGAAAATACCTACTTCCAGCTTTCTTAGTTCTTCAGATTGTATATCTGAAACTAATTGCTTTTTACCCCGAAGTGGTAGAACAATATTATAGTAACGGATTGTATGTAGGCATATCTTATTTCATGCGAATTGCTCTTGGGTGGATTCCATTTTCTGTGGGTGATTTATTATATGGAATTGCCCTGCTATTTCTTTTTATCCAATTATGGAAAACCAGAAATTCTTGGAAACAAAATTGGAAAACTAATTTACTTCAAATTACGAGTTATCTTTCGTTCATTTACTTTGTGTTTCATTTCTTGTGGGGATTGAACTATTATCGGGTACCCTTATTTGAAAAAATGCAAATAAAACGAGATTATTCAGATGCGGATTTAGAAAACTTCACTCAACGATTAATTGCAAAAACCAACGAAATTCACTTTGAAATTACTCACAATAAGAATCAAAAAGTGACCAATCCTGAAAGCATTGATGCCATTTTTATTTCGAGTTCAAATGGTTATCAGAATTTACAAAAAGAATATCCATTTATTTATTCTCATCCAAGCCAGAAACAGTCATTATTTAGCTTGCCACTCACCTATATGGGATTTGCTGGTTATTTGAATCCATTTACCAATGAAGCACAAGTGAATTATAAACTACCTAGATTTAGTTTACCCAATGTGGTTTGCCATGAGATGGCCCATCAAATTGGATATGCCAGTGAAAGTGAATGTAATTTTATTGGCTTTTTGGCTGGGATAAAAAACAAGGATTTGTATTTTCAATATTCGGCTTATAGTAATGCATTGCGGTATTGCTTACTAAATATTGCAATGAAAGATGAAACAAAATTTATTTCCTTAAAATCAAAAATTAATCCTGGAATATTAGAAAACTATATAGAAAATGATGTCTTTTGGAAACAATACGACACTTTTATTGATAAAGGATTTCATGCTTTTTACGATCAATTTCTAAAAATGAATCAACAAAAAGACGGAATGGAAAGTTACAGCAAATTTGTGAATTTACTAGTGAATTATTATAATACGAAACCATTATAGAATACAATGTAAATTATTCTGTAACAAATTTTGGGATTTGATTACTAATTTGGAGTATGAGTGAAAATTTGGAACTTTTATTTGTGAAGCAACTTAAGGACAATCAAAACATTGTCCATAAAATTTGTCGTCTTTATACAAATAACGAAGATGCTCACAAAGACTTATTTCAGGAAATTACCATTCAGTTATGGAAAGCTTTCCCAAAATTTAGAGGCGAATCAAAATTCTCTACATGGGCTTATAGAGTGGCATTAAACACGGCCATAACACTCTACAGAAAAAACACTCGAAGCATTACTACTGTTAATTATGAGAACGTAAGTTTTAGTATAAGTCAGGAAGATTACAATCCTGAAGAGGAAGAACAATTAAAGTTAATGTATCAGGCAGTTCAAGGACTAAATGACATTGAAAAAGCTTTAATTTTCATGTATTTGGAAGACAAAGATTATACAGAAATATCAGAAACCCTAGGTATTAGCGAGGTGAATGCGAGAGTAAAAATGAATAGAATTAAAGGAAAATTAAAAAAAATATTAAATCCGTAGATAGTATGAAAGAATTGGATTTATTAAAGAAGGCCTGGAAAAAAGATAATACTTCATATGAACAATTATCGGAAGGGACTCTTTATAATATGATACATAAAAGATCCTCTTCCATTGTGAAGTGGATTCTGATTATTAGCATTTTGGAATTTATGGTTCTAAGAGGCACCGACTTATTTATGTTACTTGATGAAAAGTACAAAAAAGAAATGGTTGTAGCTCATTTGTATAATTTTGAAGTAATTATTACAATTATTAATTTCATTGTATTAACCTTTTTTATTGCGCTATTTTATAAAAACTTCAAAGTAATAAATACTGGCTCTTCAATAAAAAAGCTCATGAAAGACATATTGAATACAAGAAAAATAGTAAAATATTATGTATGGTATAATTTATTATTAGTATTCTTTTCAAGTACAATTGCAGTTTACTTTGAAGTAAAAAACAATTCTAGAATTAATATATTATTCACAAAACATGAAGGACTATTTATAGTAGTTGGAGTTGCAATTATAGCTTTTTCATTGCTTTTATTTTGGCTGTTCTACAAACTTTTGTATGGTATATTATTAAACAAACTGAATAAAAACTTTAAAGAACTATCAAAGATAGAATTTGAAGAATAATTAAGCTTCAATAGGAGCTACCTTTAAAAAGGAAGGGTGCTGCTCAATTGCAAATTCAATTTTTTCGACAATATCTTCAATAGTATCGTGATCGTAATCAATTTGTAAAGGTTCTTTGACTATAAATGATTGAAGTATATTTTTCTTTTTTAATCGCAATCCTTTTTTATCAAAAGACCTTCTAAAACCGTCAATTACTATTGGAACAACAATAGGTCGATGTTGCATAATAATATGTGCAGTTCCCTTTCTAACTGGCTTAAATGACTTGGTTGTACCTTGAGGAAAAGTAATTACCCAACCATCTTGAAGTGCCAATTTAATATTTTCGGTGTCATTAGGGTTCACTTCTCTTTTTTCTTCAACATCTTTACCACCTGCTCGCCAAGTTCGCTCTACAGATATTGCTCCTACATAGGCAAGAATTCTTGGTAATAAACCCGATTTCATAGTTTCACTGGCAGCAACATAATAGATATTCATTTTTGGTTGCCAAATATACCCAACATTCTTAATGGTATTTTCTCGACCAGAGAGACTCGCATTAAAAACATGGAACATAGCAACAACATCAGCAAAATAAGTTTGGTGATTGGATATAAAAAGTACATTTTTATCAGGAAGACTTCTAATTATTTCAGAACCTTCAATTTTTAGCTCATTAAATCCTCGATATCTATTATGAGTAATACATCCGAAGATTCGAATTAACCACTTTTTAATAAATAAAATATGTCCGAAAGGATTTCGCTTAAATAAGCCCATAACTATTAAAATAAATAGCAAACATACAAAAAGAAAAACTTTATAGCACCACTTTCAATACATCTTTTAATTCGCTTAACATCATAGCGGTGGCACCCCACACCACATGCTCATCAATTATAAAAACAGGTACTTCTAGTGATTTTGCATAAGAAGTATCTAATATTTTTGTAGAAATAATAGCATCATCCAAAAAAGTTTTTAAAGGCAATTCAATAATTCCAGCAACTTCTTCATGTTGCAAAACAAATTCAATTTCATTTGTACAAACCCCCATAAAAGGGTAAACCAAAAAATCACTTGGTGGAATATATAACGGAGTAAAGTTCCTAATTACATTTATTTTATCTGGTGAAACCCCAATCTCCTCAAATGTTTCCCTTATTGCAGTTTCCTGAAAATTTACATCTGCCTCTTCAACCTTACCACCTGGAAAAGCTATCTGGGATGAATGCACTCCAGGATAGGAATTTCGTTTAATTAATACTAAATGAGTATTTCCACCTTTTGGATAAAACAACATCATTACAGCGGCTTTTTTTGCCGTCAAACTACTATAGATAGGCTCTTGCAAAGATTCAATTCGTTCTAATGGAGCCATTTTGACATGAGATGTAATTGAAGGTAATTCAACCTCACATATAGCAGAAAGCGATTCAAAAAAGTCCTTAAAATTCATAAACTTAACTCTAATTATTTATAAATTTACCAATAAAAAACAAAGCACCCAAATTATACCTCTTTATGTACAGCAAAGAAGAAAGTTTATTTATAAAAAAAGAATTTTGGGTACAATTTGCCGATGCCTATCCACGAAAATGGCTTTTATACAATACTAAAATTAAAGATGTTTCCTTCAAATTTTATATCGACAATAAAAAAGCACAAGTTTCACTAGACATTGAACCCAAAGAAGAAGAGAAAAGAAAAATTTACTTCGAAAAAATACAATCACTACAAACCATTCTTTTAGAAGAGTACTTATCTGAAGCTATTTTAGAAAGGAATTACTACCTAGAAAGCGGAAAAGCAATCAGCCGAATTTGGGTAGAAAAACTGGGAGTTAGTTTAAACAACAAAAACACTTGGCCAGAAATTTTTGATTTCTTCAATGAAACCATGTCACAGTTTGAGGTGTTTTTCTACGAATACCAAGATTACATTAACGACCTAGAACTTAATACCTAAATTATATTTGGGCGTGCCCCTCTGGGTCGGGCTGTTCGCTGTAATCTTTGTTTCACAAAGGATTTCCGCTGCCATCCCTCACGCAACAGCGAGCTTGCAAACAAGCACTAAAACAAAGTTGAGATTGCCACGTCGTTCCTCCTCGCAATGACAAG
>CAMCBB010000080.1 GCA_945872875.1 Flavobacterium psychrophilum | reverse complement strand
ATTGAAAAAAAGGGTATCAATGAGGTACATAATATTAAAAAAACATTAATTGAAATCTTGCACGAAGCCTATAAATTGAATTCAAATTTTATTACCGAATCTAGGGGTTATAAAGTGACAACTGAATTAACTTTTCCTAAATTTTGGGGGCTTGGTACTTCCTCTACATTAATCAATAATATCGCGCAATGGCTCAACATTGATGCGTATGTATTGCTAAAAAATAGTTTTGGAGGGAGCGGTTATGATTTAGCTTGCGCCCAAAACAATTCAGCCATTATTTATCAATTAGTTGACGAAAAACCGGTTGTAGAAACTATTGGGTTTCATCCAGATTTTACTTCCAAAATACATTTTGTTTATCTCAATAAAAAGCAAAGTAGTAAAGAGGCCATTGCCTTGTACCTTGAAAAACGCGGAGCAATTAACGACTCTATTGAAGCGATTAATCAGATTACTCAAACTGTTGCATGTACACTTGAAGTGGATGAATTTGCTAAGGCAATTCAAACGCACGAAATTGAAATGAGTATGGTTTTAGAATTACCAACTGTGAAAGAAACATTGTTTAACGATTTTGACGGAATTGTAAAAAGTCTTGGCGCTTGGGGTGGTGATTTTGTGATGGTTATTTCTAAAGAAAATCCAACATACTATTTCAATCAGCGCGGCTATACTATTGTTGTTCCTTACGAAGAGATGATTTTATAAATAAAAAGAGGCGGTTTCATTGAAACTGCCTCTTTGCTTTTAGTTTAAAAAAACTTATTTTTTTACAGGAGCTGCAGCAGGTTTTGGCGCAGCAGGTGTAGTTTTTTCTGTTGTTTTTGGTGCAGCAGATTGTGATGCATCAATTATTTTATTATTGTCGCTTAATGATCCAGTGAAACTTAAACTAGAAAGTAATACTAAAACAATTAAAGCTCCAGCTAATACCCAAGTACTTTTATCTAAAAAGTCGGTTGTTTTTTGTACACCACCCAATTGAGTAGAACCACCAATTGAAGAAGAAAGACCTCCACCTTTAGGGTTTTGTACCATGATAACGATGATTAGTAAAAAACAAACAATTGTTATTAATACTAAAAAGATTGAAAATGTGCTCATTACTTAATTATTATTTTGTTGTAAATTTTTAATATCTAAAATTCGGTCTGCAAAGAAACTACTTTTTTCTGGATATTTCAAAATTAATATTTCATAAGCTTGAATTGCTTTGGTAAATTTTTTTTGTTCCAGGTATACTTTTGCTAAGGTTTCGGTCATTAAATAGGATTTATCTTCTTCCAACGGAATGTAATTAGACACCGGAATATCTTTATTTACTGGCGAAATTTTCGGATTGGCAGCAATAAAAGTATCAATGATTTCCGACTGTTTCTTTTTATCTAAATTTTCCTCATTGACAGGAATTTCTTTTCTTTCTATTGGTTTAAACCTTGAAATTTGAAGCCATTCTTGAAAAGAGTGTTTTTCAGTAACTGTAAATTCTATTGGTTTTCCAATTTCTAATTTTACTTCCAATTCCTCTTGAATAGGGCTTGATTGTGCAATAGAAGAAAGGATTGATTGTTCTAATGTATTGGTATTTTCTGAAGGGTGGGTGGCTTCAATAATTTCGCTTTCCACAACATCCATATTCATTAACTCGGCAACTTTTTGATCGTAAAGTCCGTTTTGAACTGTTACAAATGAATCAGAAGTAATGAAATCAAACAACACACTTCTATCGGTAGTGAACGCCGCGGCAACCTTTAATGCATAATTATATTTAAAACTTTCTTGATTGTACAAATATTTTAATCGCAAGACACGAGCACTTTGAAAATAAGGAAATTCTTCCATTATTTTTTCCAAAGCCCCATTGTGACGCTCATTAATAACATCTGGTTTATTGATTAAATAGGTAAAATCGGTTGCGTTCAATTAATAAGAAATTTAATTTACAAATATAATCATTTACCAATTACCACTTTGCAAGGGATTCATTAAAAACATCTTGGGTGATTCTTTCAAAAATCACATCTAATGCACTTGTTAGCGACGAACCAATTAATTGTTGGTCACCAGGATAATCATAAAAAAATGAAAATGATTTTTCAAAATTGTCAGTTTCCTTGTTCTTGTTTGTAAATCGGACATTAATAGTAATCGATAATCTGTTTTCAGCTGCTTTTAAATCGGCCGTTGCAGCCATTGGAGTAATAGTATAGTTGGTAATTTCACCATCATATGTTAAATCCCCATCAGTTCGAACCAAATTTAAATTGGTTTGATTTTGAATTAAATCTTGAAGTTTTAAAGTAAAGGTTCTATCAATTCCGGGTTGAAATAACGGCGCATTATTTTGAAAATAATTCACTTGAAATGTTTTAGCATCAATTTTTCCTGTTCCTGTAAAATTATAAATACCACAACTTGAAAAAGTTAGAGTTACTAATAGTATTACTAAATATTTGGTTACTTTCATTTTATGAATTAAAAAGTCAAAGATATTATTTTCTAAATATCAATTAGGTTTAAATTACAAATCGTATTGTTTTATTTTTCGATATAAAGTTCTTTCAGAAATTCCAAGTTCTTCTGCAGCCAATTTTCGCTTGCCCTTATTTCGTTCTAACGATTTTTTAATCAGTTCAATTTCTTTTGCTTCCAAGCTCAAGGTTTCCTCTTCTTCAACAGTTTCTGCAAGTAAGTAATTGGTTTCATCTTCTTCATCATCAAATTCTTCTTGCAATTCGGGTTCTTTGACTAATGCAGGAGTTCTTGGTGTTTCTTCAAAAAATGTTTCTTCTTCTTGATTGCCGTATACTTTCTGAACCAAATTTGGATTAATATCTTGCACTTTAGTTCCATTTTTCATTAATTCTAAAGTTAGTTTTTTCAAATCGTTCAAATCACTTTTCATGTCAAAAAGAACTTTGTAAAGTATGTCTCTTTCTGTAGAAAAATCACTTTCACTTTTCTTATTTCTAATAACCGTTGGTAAATGGCTGCCATCTTGAGGTAAATAGGACATTAGTGATTCCATAGAAATATCTCGTTTGGTTTCCAATACCGAAATTTGTTCAGCTACATTTCGAAGTTGTCTAATATTCCCGCTCCATCTATATCCCAGAAGGTATTTTATTGCCGGTTCTTCTAGTTTAATGGCTGGCATTTTATATTTATGAGCAAAATCAGCAGAAAATTTTCTAAATAATAAATGAATATCATCTTTTCGATCTCGCAATGGTGGTAGAACAATGTCAACCGTGCTTAATCTGTAATATAAATCTTCTCTAAATTTCCCTTTTTCGATGGCATCAAATAAATTTACATTCGTTGCTGCTACAATTCGAACATTAGTTTTTTGAACTAATGAAGAACCTACTTTTATAAATTCTCCGTTTTCTAATATACGAAGCAAACGAACTTGAGTAGTAAGCGGAAGCTCACCAACTTCATCTAAGAAAATGGTACCGCCATTGGCGACTTCAAAATACCCTTCTCTTGTTGAAGTTGCACCTGTAAATGATCCTTTTTCATGACCAAATAATTCGCTATCTATAGTTCCTTCAGGAATGGCACCGCAGTTAACTGCGATATATTTTCCGTGCTTTCTGTGTGAAAGGGAATGAATTATTTTTGGTATATTTTCTTTTCCAACTCCACTTTCACCAACCACCAAAACTGAAATATCTGTAGGGGCTACTTGAATTGCTTTTTCTAAAGCACGATTAAGTTTCGGATCATTTCCAATAATTTCGAATCGTTGTTTTATGTTTTGAACTGTTTCCATAAATTTAATTCATTTCTGATAGTCCAACTGCAATACCAATTAAGGTTCCGGTGGTACAATTGGTTATAAGTACATTTACAAATTCTCCAATTTTATAATTTTCTCTAGGGAAAACTACGGTAATATTTTGTGAGTTTCTTCCAGACAAATCAGTATCCGATTTTTTAGAAGTTTTTTCTATTAATACTTCCACGGTTTGACCTACAAATTCTTGCGTTCTCATTCCGCTATGAATTCTTTGAAGATCTACTATTTCTTGTAATCTTCTCATTTTAGTTTCTTCAGGAACATCATCTTCCATTTTTCTTCCGGCTAATGTTCCCGGTCTTTCAGAATAGGCATACATATAGCCAAAACTATATTTCACATATTCCATTAAAGATAAAGTATCTTGATGGTCTTGTTCAGTTTCGGTTGGAAAACCTGCAATCATATCTTGAGTGACTGAACAATTAGGAATGATACTGTGAATTTTAGCAATTAATTGTTTGTATTCCTCACGAGTATGCAAGCGGTTCATTTCTGCTAATATTCTATCGCTTCCTGATTGAACAGGTAAATGGATGTGTTTACAAATATTAGGATATTTAGCAATCACATGCAGCACCGGCTCGTGCATATCTTGCGGATTGGAAGTTGAGAATCGAATGCGCATTTTAGGGAATCCTTTGGCAACCATTTCTAATAGGTCTTCAAATTTTACCGAAGTAGCCTTTTGCATTTCAGTTGCTTTGTCGAAATCTTTTTTTAATCCGCCTCCATACCAAAGGTAACTGTCCACATTTTGACCTAATAGGGTGATTTCTTTGTAGCCATTATCCCATAAATTTTGTACTTCTTGAATGATACTTTGCGGCTCTCGGCTTCGTTCTCGTCCTCTTGTAAAAGGAACCACGCAAAAAGTACACATGTTATCACATCCTCTTGTAATAGAAACAAATGCAGAAACACCATTGGTGCCTAATCTTACAGGAGCAATATCTCCATAGGTTTCTTCTCTAGATAATAATACATTTATTGCTTCTCGACCTTCTTCTACTTCTGCTAGTAAATTAGGTAAATCTTTATAAGCATCCGGACCTACAACAAGGTCTACTATTTTTTCTTCTTCTAAAAATTTTTCTTTCAGCCGTTCTGCCATACAACCTAAAACTCCCACCTTCATTTTTGGGTTGATTCTTTTTACAGCATTATATTTTTCTAATCTTTTTCTTACAGTTTGTTCTGCCTTATCTCTTATAGAACAAGTATTAACAAGAACTAAGTCGGCATCCTCAAGTTTTTCAGTTGTATTATAACCTTCGTTAAAAAGTATGGATGCTACAATTTCGCTATCAGAAAAATTCATAGCACAGCCATAACTTTCAATGTAAAGTTTTTTTGTGTTTTCTTTTTTTGTTTCTAAAAGCAAACTTTGCCCTTGTATTTTTTCATTAATTTCTTTTTCCATAAAAAATCTTCGAAATCGAAATGCAAAGATAATACTAAAATAGAAAATATGACAATATGACATGTAATGTTTAACATACTTTTAATTGTGTTTTATTTTGAAATAAAAAAACATTAGACTTTCTCAAAATTCATTTTTGATTTAAAAATTTATTCAAAAACTCAAAATCTAAAAAAAACTTCTACTTTTGCCGAACAAAAAAAATATAATGGCAAAGAATTTAGTTATCGTTGAGTCCCCAGCAAAAGCAAAAACCATAGAAAAATTTCTAGGACCTGACTTTCAGGTAGAATCTAGTTTTGGTCACATTGCCGATTTGCCTTCTAAAGAAATTGGAGTGGATGTCACCAACGGGTTTTTGCCTAAATATGAAGTTTCTCCTGATAAAAAGGCATTGGTGACTAAATTAAAAGGATTAGCAAAAAATGCCGAAATGGTTTGGTTGGCTTCTGATGAGGACCGTGAAGGAGAAGCAATTTCTTGGCATTTATCGGAAGAATTAAAATTAGATAAAAACAAAACCAAGCGAATTGTATTTCATGAGATTACCAAAAATGCCATTCTTAAAGCAATTGATAATCCTAGAGAAATTGATTACAATTTAGTTAACGCCCAACAAGCACGCCGCGTATTAGATCGATTAGTAGGATATGAATTATCACCAGTATTATGGAGAAAAATAAAAGGTGGACTTTCGGCGGGAAGAGTACAATCGGTATCCGTTCGATTAATTGTTGAGCGCGAAAGAGAAATTCAAAATTTTAATGCAACACCTTCTTATTCGGTTGTTGCCGAATTTACAAACGAAGCTGGAAAATCATTTAAAGCTAAGCTGCCAAAGAATTTTAGCACCAAAAAAGAAGCCGAAGATTTTTTAAATAGAAATATTGGTTCTACCTATAAAGTGGGAGATTTAGAAACAAAACCAACTAAAAAATCACCTACAGGACCATTTACAACATCTACTTTACAACAAGAAGCTGCGCGAAAATTATATTTTCCGGTTGGAATTACTATGCAAATAGCTCAACGCCTTTATGAAGCGGGTTTAATTACCTACATGAGAACTGATAGCGTTAACCTTTCAAAAGAGGCTATGGATGCAGCACAAACTGAAATCATTAAGTCGTACGGAAAGGAATATTCAAACCCAAGAACTTTTGCCAACAAAAGTAAAGGAGCACAAGAAGCTCACGAAGCAATTCGCCCCACAGATATGTCAAGACATACTGTGAATATTGATAGAGATCAAGCGCGTTTGTATGATTTGATTTGGAAAAGAACTTTGGCTTCGCAAATGAGTGACGCTCAATTGGAGCGCACTAATGTTAAGATTGAAGCCAATAATCATTCGGAAGTTTTTACAGCTTCTGGAGAAGTAATAAAATTTGAAGGTTTCCTAAAAGTGTATTTAGAAGGGAATGATGAGGATGACGAAGAGCAAGAAGGCATGTTGCCAGCAATGCGAGTGAATGAAAAATTAGCAAATAATTACATCACTGCAACCGAAAGATATTCAAGACCCGCTGCTCGATTTACTGAAGCCGCGTTGGTAAAAAAATTAGAAGAATTAGGAATTGGAAGACCATCAACTTATGCGCCAACCATTTCAACAATTATCAATAGAAATTATGTTGAAAAAGGAAATCTAGATGGGCAAGAGCGAAAATACACACAATTGACTTTGCAATCCAATGCTGTTTCTGAAAAAATATTAAAAGAAAACACGGGATCGGATAAAGGGAAGTTAGTTCCAACCGATATTGGATTTATTGTAACCGATTTTTTGGTTAAAAATTTCGAAGCAATTTTAGATTATAATTTCACGGCTAAAGTGGAACAAGATTTTGATGAAATTGCCGAAGGCAACATCAATTGGACTAAGATGATGCAGGAATTTTATGATAAATTCCATCCAAATGTAAAAGATGTTGAGGCCAATGCCGATAGAGAAAGTGGGGAAAGAATATTAGGAAAACACCCAGAATCGGGAAAAACGGTATTAGTAAGATTAGGAAAATTTGGTGCTATGGCACAAATAGGCGATAGCGATGATGAGGATAAGAAATTTGCTAGTTTGCGAGCTGAACAAAATATAGGAACCATTACCTTGGAGGAGGCATTGAATTTATTTTTATTACCAAAAGCATTAGGTACCTATAAAGGGGAAGAAGTTGAGGTGAGTTTGGGTCGATTTGGTCCTTTTGTTCGATTTGGAAAAGCTTTTATTTCGTTACCAAAAGGAGAAGAGCCATTGGATGTAACTCTAGAAAGAGCCCAAGAATTAATTGACGAAAAAGCACAAGCTGATGCTCCAATAGCGGTATATAAAGGAGAAGGCGTTCAAAAAGGAACTGGAAGATTTGGTCCATTTATAAAATGGAATGGCATCTTTATTAATGTTTCTAGAAAATATAATTTTGATAATCTTTCTCAAAGCGATATTGAAGAGTTAATTGAAGATAAAATTCAAAAAAACATCGACAAAGTTATTCATGATTGGAAAGAAGAAGGTATCGTTGTAGAAAAAGCGCGATGGGGCCGTTCGGTAATTTTGAAGGGAAAAATCAAAATTGAATTAAATAAAGATGTTGATGCATCCAAATTAACTTTGGAACAAGTTCAAGAAATGATTGCTAAGAAAACTCCTGCTAAAAAGCCGGCAGCAAAAAAAGCAGCTCCAAAAAAGAAATAAAAACCACCTTGTTTACTTTAATTAGTTAGTAAGGAAAAATCAAGAATAATATGGAATTCGATTTTCTTTCCCCAGTAGAAACTAATTTGATAATTGAAATAAAACGATTGTCATCTCAGCACTTGTCTAATAAGGTTGTATTTCATACACAAGAAGATTTTCCAGA
>CAMCBB010000079.1 GCA_945872875.1 Flavobacterium psychrophilum | reverse complement strand
GCCATTGCGATTCTATTTTGCAATTCTAAATCGCGTAATTTAAATTTAGAAAAAGCTGCAGGAATAACTTGTTGGTTAATGTTGAATTCTTCCAAAACCTTATCTGTAAAGGATTTATCCCTTAATCTTAGATTTTCATAAGTTACTTTTTTGGAACGGGTCATGCAACCAAAAGCAAACTGGTAAAACGGATGTTGCATGTTGCGATCCATATTTTCAAACCAATCCAGCGAAACCAAAGCCGCATGTTGAATCATTTCGACCGTATTTCTTCTGGTTTTATCGTATTGCTGAAAAGCAGCTTGCACATCATTTGGATTAGCAATTACGGCATCCGATAAACCGATAGCGCAATCCATCGCTAATTTAGTCCCAGATCCAATAGAGTAGTGGGCTGTAGCTTTGGCATCTCCAAGTAAAACAATATTGTTGTGATACCAATTTTCATTAGTCACATGAGGAAATTGACGCCAATGGGATTTATTAGTCAGTAAGGGATGTCCGTCTAATTCTTCTTTAAATACTTCGGTTATTTTTGCAATGGTATCTTCTTCATTGGTTACTTCAAAACCATGCTTTTCCCAGGTATCGTTGCTGCATTCGAAAATCCAAGTACTTAGATTTTCTTCGTATTGATAGGAATGGGCTACAATTGTTCCGTGTGGTGTTTCTCTGAAAAAATAGGTAAAGGCGTCCAATGGTTTTGTTGATCCCAGCCATACAAATCGGTTTTTCTTTAAAGCAATTTTGGTCCCGAATTCTTTTTCATATTTTGTTCTAATTCCGCTTGAAATACCATCGGAAGCCAAGATAATATCGGCATCTGCATATTTTGATAAATCATCAATATTTTGCTCAAAATGTAAATTCACGCCTTCTTCAATACATCTTTGTTGCAGTAACTGTAACAATGTTTTTCGGGAGCAACCACAAAATCCATTACCGGCAATACTAACTTCTTCGCCATTTCTAGCCACTACAATATCATCCCAGTAGGCAAACTTGCTCCGAATTAATTCGTAGGATTGCATGTCTCGTTTTAAAAATTCGCCTAAAGTTTCATCAGAAAAAACAACTCCAAATCCAAAACTATCGTCAGGTTTGTTGCGTTCGTATATATCTATTTGGCAATGAGGCATTGCTTTTTTGGTAAGAATCGAAAAGTAAAGTCCGCCAGGACCACCGCCAATAACTGCTATTTTCATATTTTAATTTCTTTTGACAGAAAAGATTTCTCCTATTTTACTGTAATTAGATCCTGCTAAACGCGCTATTGGTTTGTAGGTTTCCATGTTTATTTTAAAATCTTCTAGAAGTACATTATCTTCAAAATGCATATGTACAACTCTTCCAATAATTATGCAGGCTCCACCTTGTTTGTGATTTTCTAAAAAATAATGATGCACTAGTTCACATTCTAAATGTATCGGACTTTCTTGTACACGCATAGGTTTAACGGAAACTGATGGCACCGGAGTTACGCCAACCAAATCAAATTCATCGATATCTGAAGGAACCGATTGAGCTGTTGCATTCATTTGTTCTGTTAATGATTCCGTAACCATATTAACGACAAATTGTTTGTTTGCAAGAATATTATTTAAGGTATCTTTATTGGAATTGGCATCTCTACGGGTAGAAAACATAATATGTGGCGGATCATCGCCAACCATATTAAAATAAGAAAAAGGAGCAAGGTTATTAATCCCGTTATCGTCCACAGTTGAAACCCAGGCAATGGGCCTTGGAATGATGGTTCCGGTTAGCAATTTATAAATTGCTTTAGTTTCTAGGGTTTCAGGATTAAATTCCATTCTTTAATGTATTTGTACAAATTAAAGATATTTTTTGGAATTTTTTTAGCTGATTTGCAATTTAAATGCAATAAAATTTGGGAATTATTGTTTTTTGAATTCGGATAAAAAATAAAAACTAGGGATTATATATTTTGTTATACAAATGAATGTATTTTTCTTTAATAATTTTACGTTTCATTTTTAAAGTTGGCGTTAGTTCACTTCCATCAATACTCCATACATTTGGGGTTAATTCAAATCGTTTTATTTTCTCCCAATTTCCAAATTTTTCATTGTAAAAATCAACTTCTTGTTGAATTTTATTTATCACATTTTGATTTGAAACTACATCTTCATTAGATGCACCAAGGGCAATCCCTTCGTTTTCTGCCCAAGTTTTAATATAGCTGAAATTTGGTTGAATAAAAGCTCCAGGCATTTTTTCTCCATCACCAATTACCATGATTTGCTCAATAAATAGCGATTGTTTTAATGTGTTTTCTAAATGTTGCGGTGCAATATATTTTCCGCCAGAAGTTTTAAATATTTCTTTTTTTCTATCGGTAATTTTTAGGAAACCTTCTGAGTCTATTTCCCCAATATCTCCAGTGTGAAAATATCCATCAATTATTACTTGTTTAGTAAGTTCTTCATCTTTATAATATCCCATCATTACATTTGTACCTTTGCAAAGAATTTCTCCATCTTTTGCAATTTTTATTTCTACATTTTGAATTGCTTTACCAACAGTCCCAACTTTAAATAATCTATTTCTAATGTCGTTTACAGTTATTACAGGGGAAGTTTCGGTTAATCCATAACCTTCCATAACAGGCATTCCTGCTGCTGCAAATACTCTTGTTAGTCGTTGTTGTAATGCAGCACTTCCAGAAACCAAAACATTAAGGTTGCCGCCTAAACCATCTCTCCATTTGCTAAAAATTAATTTTCGAGCTAATTTTAATTGCAATTCATACCAAATTCCGTTTGCTCCATAAGGTTCGTATCGCAATCCTAAGCCTACAGCCCAAAAGAATAATTTTCTTTTTATTCCTGTAAGCGCAGATCCTTTTTCAATGATTCGGTCATATACTTTTTCTAATAATCTAGGTACCACCGAAAAAACGGTAGGTTTTACTTCGGCAATGTTTTCTGAAAGTTTATCAATGCTTTCGGCAAAGTAAATGGAAACCGAATAATATTGGTATATATATAAAATTACTCTTTCAAAAATATGGCAAATTGGCAAGAAGCTAAGTGCTCTACTTGTTCCTTCTTCAAAAGGGATTCTGGGCGAACTATCCAATACATTGGAAACAATATTGTGATGCGAAAGCATAACGCCTTTAGGCTTTCCTGTTGTTCCAGATGTGTATATGATAGTTGCTAATTCTTCAGGCTTTACATTTTCTTTGCGAATTTCAACATCATTTTGATTGGATAGATCTTCACCTAATTGAAGTAATTCATTCCAATTTTTACATCCTTTAATTTCATTAAATGAATATACTTCTTTTAATTTTGGAAGATTTTTTTTAATTGATTTTACTTTTCTATATACTTCTTCATCTGATACAAAACAATAACTCGATTCGCTATGTTTTAAAATGTATTCGTAATCTTCCTCGGAAATAGTAGGATAAATAGGTACCGTTTGTGCACCTGTTTGAAGTACTCCAATATCCATAATATTCCATTCGGTTCTGTTATTTGAAGATATAATGGCAATTTTATCATGTTTCTCAACACCTAATTTAAGAAGTGCTCTAGAAATAGTATTTGCTTTATCAATATATTCTTGTGTTGATGTTGCAATCCATTTTCCATTGTACTTGGTTACTAAACAAGTTTCTATATTGTTTTTTTCTAACTGATAATATGGAAAATCAAATAAACGCGTAATTGTTATCATTTGAGTAGAGTTCTATTTTTTTGCAAATTAATTAATTATTAATTTATAATCAATTTATTTTTAATTATTCTTATAGGATTTAGTAATTTTGCTTAGCAAATGAATCATAAATACAAATGAAATTAAAAAAGAAAATAGCGATACTTATTACTGTGGTAGTTATAGTTATTACAGGTAAATATGTTTATGACAGACATATTAATAATAATTTTATGGCCATAACTGAAGGCAAAGTATATAAAAGTGGGGTGATTCCGCCGGATGAAATTGAAAGTTATGTAAAGAAATATAATATTAAGTCAATTGTTGATTTGCGTTTTCCAGGAACTGGAGATGATTTAAATAACCCGGAAATTCCTGCAGAATTAATTGAAGAGAAAGAGGCAGTGGCTAAAATACCTGGAGTTAATTATTTTAACAATGGATCAGATCAAATTCCTAATCAACAAAACTTAGATACTTTTTTTAAAATTATGGACAATCCTGCCAATTATCCCGTTTTAATTCATTGTTATCATGGTATTGGAAGAGCCCAATTGTATTCGGCTATTTACCGGATAGAATATGAAGGATTTAGTAATGATGAAGCAAGAAGTAAAGCAGCATTTCCTTTGTTATTTAGTTCATTTGATGATGGAAAGCCGAAAGGAGAATATTTAAAGGCATACAAAAGCAGAAAGCAATTAAAAAAAAACAATAAATTACAAATAAAAAAATATATGTGATTTATATAAAATAAAATATTTATGATGTAATAATAAAGAACCCTAAACCTCGCAAATTTGTATTATAAAATTGTTCACAAAAACATTTGTATACATTGGCTTGGTTATATGGGCAACGTAGAGTTTACGGAAGACTACGAATACAGGTAAAAGTCAATTCAAGCACAGGGATATTCTTTCTGTGCTTTTTTTTATTTTAATTTTTTAATAGTAAATAGCTCATTGTGTACTTCAACTTTTGGATACATTCGCAGAG
This sequence comes from Flavobacterium psychrophilum, assembly GCA_945872875.1. Lineage (GTDB taxonomy): Bacteria > Bacteroidota > Bacteroidia > Flavobacteriales > Flavobacteriaceae > Flavobacterium > Flavobacterium psychrophilum_N. The sequence continues at coordinate 3,530 of CAMCBB010000079.1, read as the reverse complement.
AATAATTATCATCAAATTTCTTACGATAATCTAAGTTTCGAATTTTATTTTTTTCATTTATTACCATCGTGTTAAATAAAATAAATCCATTTATGTTTAATAAGTAATTTACTCTTTGAATAAAGTGGGTTTCAAATAAAAAACTTGGCATTTTAGTATCTTGAAAAATATCTATGATAATTAAATCAAATTTATCTTTTGTTCTTAAAACAAATTCAAATGCGTCTTCAATTACGATTTCTAAATTTTTAATTTGATCAATATTAAAGTAAGTATTCGCTATTTCAATGATTTCAGGATCTATTTCAACGCCAATAATCTGACCTTTATATTTTACATCATCAACTAAAGTTTTTATTACGCTTCCGCCAGCAACTCCTAAAACTAATACTTTGTCAAACTTTTTAATACGATCATATCCAATGTATTTTAAGCCTTTTTTTAAGATACGCTGTAAACTGCCATAGGAGTAATTAGTATTTTCAGAATCAATTACTAATTCGCCGTTATTCCAAGTTACCTCAATAGAGTTGCTTACAGAAGATTTTAACTTTGTAACATTAATTGGAAGAAAATAACTAAAGAATTTCGCGATCATTTTTATATTTTTATCAAAAATAGCAGAATAATCTTAAATTTACACAAATTATTTTAAATGAAAAAGCAACTTTATAGTTTTATTTTTTATAAAATACTAGGTTGGAAATTAATTGGAAATTTTCCCTCAGAAATTAAGAAATGCGTTGTCATTGTGATACCTCACACCAGTAATTTAGATTTTTTTATAGCTCTATTGGTAAGAGGAATATTGGGAATTAAAATAAATTTTGTAGGTAAAAAAGAGTTATTTATGTTTCCTTTCGGGTATTATTTTAGAGCAGTTGGAGGTGCGCCATTAGATAGAAGTGGAGGAAAAAATAATGTGGACGCTACTGCAGAAGTTTTTGACAAACATGATGTTTTTAGATTAGCATTGTCTCCAGAAGGAACTAGGAAAAAAGTAACCGAATTGCGAACTGGATTTTATTATATTGCATTAAAAGCAAAGGTGCCAATTATTCCTGTAGCATTTGATTTTGGAAAAAAAGAAGTAAAAATAGGTAACGCATTTATGCCTTCTGGAAGTTATGAAAATGATATGAAGTTGGTTCTTCCATTTTATAAAGGAGTAGTTGGTAATATTCCAGAACGAAGTTATCAGGTTGAATAAAATGGATTATATAGAATTACATAAGCAGTATAAACAAAATTCCCTTTTTGGGAGGCATATCACTTTACAGGATATTGAGCCTATATTTATGAAGTTTTCTGCCAATATCATTGGTAATTCGGTATTAGGCAAACCTATTTATCAGTTTACTGTTGGTAATGGTGCTACTAAAGTTTTTATGTGGTCGCAAATGCATGGTAATGAAAGCACAACTACTAAAGCATTATTTGACTTTTTAAATTTGATTGATTCAAATGAAGAACTTGGAAAACGATTAATTAAAGATTTCACTTTTTGTATTCTTCCAATGGTTAATCCAGATGGTGCCGAATTATATACTCGCGAAAATGCAAATAAAGTCGATTTAAATAGAGATTCTATAGATTTATCGCAACCTGAAAGTCAATTATTACGCAAGGTATTTGATGAATTTAAACCTGATTTTTGTTTTAATCTGCACGATCAAAGAACCATTTTTGGTGCAGGGACTTCTGGGCTACCGGCTACGGTTTCTTTTTTAGCGCCATCCTATAATGAACAAAGGGATGTAAACGCAGTTAGGGCTAAAGCAATGCAAGTGATTGTAGGGATGAATAAAGAATTACAAAAATATATTCCTGGACAAGTAGCGCTTTTTGATGATAGCTTTAATCCTAATTGCATTGGTGATCAGTTTACTTTGCAAGGGGTTCCTACTATTTTGTTTGAAGCTGGACATTTCCAAAATGATTATTATCGAGAATTTACTCGTAAAATGATATTTATTGCACTTATTTCGGGATTGCTAAAAATTAACGAAATCGATATAGTTGATGGTAATAATGCAGATTATTTCGAAATAACTAAAAATAATATTGTTTTTTATGATTTTCTTTATAAAAATGTCAAAATAAATTATGATAGTAAAGAAATAATTACCAATTTTGCTGCTCAATACAAGGAAGAGCTTATTGATGGAAAACTCCAATTAAATGCTTATATAGTTGAGATAGGAGAATTGAAGGGCAAATTTGGTCATTATCAGTATAATGCACATAAAATGCATTATGAAGATAATTCAGGTAATTGTCCAAAATTAGATCAAAAAGCTAACTTTACTTTGGGTAAAGTAATAAGATTTGAGAACGGAATTAAGCTTTAATTCATTTCTTTAAATTTTAACAATTGTATTGCAATAAATAATATATTAATTAAAATTTTAAGTATGAGTAAGTTCCGATTAGATGAAGTAGATCATCAAATTTTAGACATGTTGATTGATAATACAAGAATTCCGTTTACGGATATTGCAAAAAAATTATTGATTTCTGCTGGGACAGTTCATGTTAGAGTAAAAAAAATGGAAGATGCAGGAATTATTATGGGATCTTCATTAACTCTTGATTATGAAAAACTTGGCTATTCATTTATTGCTTATGTGGGTGTTTTTTTAAATAATACTTCTCAAACAAAATTTGTTTTAGAAAGAATTAGTGAAATTCCATTTGTGACGGTTGCTCATGTAACTACAGGTAAATTCAATATTTTCTGTAAAATTCGCGCTAAAGACACTAAACATGCCAAAGATGTAATTTTTATGATAGACGATATCGAAGGAGTTTATCGCACAGAAACAATGATTTCACTTGATGAAAGTATCAACGATAAAAAAAGATTGATGCATACGATTTTTAAAGACTTCTAAATTTATTTACAGTTTTCAAATATCACAAACAAAAAACCTCAAGATAACTTGAGGTTTTTTGTTTTAATTTTTATTAATTTGTCAAAAAAATATGAAAGTACAAGATTTAAATTCTAACGAATACGGACCTTATCATCACAATTATTTAAAACTTGTGTCTAACGAATATACTCTCATTGAGGAACTAGAAATTTCTTTACATAGGTTTATTAAATTCGTACAGGATATTCCAATGGATAAATTTGATTATAGATATTCTGATGGAAAATGGACGATTAAAGATATAATTCAACATATTATTGATGCTGAAAGAGTATTTTCTTATAGAGCTTTACGATTTGCAAGAAATGATTCAACTAAGTTGCCGGGCTATGAAGAAGATCATTTTGCAACATTCGCTAATGGTTCACAAAGAAGTATTATGGATTTATTAAATGAATTATCTGCTGTTCGATATGCAACTTTGTCTTTATTTAAATCATTTGATAATAATCAATTAATGAAAATAGGAATAGCTTCAGACAATCCAATGTCTGTTAGAGCTGCTGGATTTATTATAATTGGACATCAAAGTCATCATCAAAATATATTTTTGGAAAGATACCTATAAAAAAAGCCTCAATTTAATTGAGGCTG
>CAMCBB010000078.1 GCA_945872875.1 Flavobacterium psychrophilum | reverse complement strand
CCCGGAGCAAATTCAGCATGGGAAAGCGCAATTAAAAGCATTGCCAATATTCAGCACAATCGTTTTTGCAAAGGATCTCAAATTATTGTTTTGGGTGCTTTAGATACATCTGAAGAAATGAAAGCAATTGAAAATTTGGATTTTAACATCACTGATGATCGCAAAAAAATGTGTGATTTAGTTTCAAAAATTGATAAAGAAGTAGCGCATATTATTGCTACAATTGTTAAAGCTGGTAAAACGCCAATTGTTATTGGAGGCGGACATAACAATGCCTATGGAAATATTAAAGGAACTGCTTTAGGAAAAGGAAAACCAATTAACGCAGTGAATTTTGATGCCCATTCCGATTTTAGAATTTTAGAAGGTCGCCACAGTGGAAATGGTTTTTCATATGCCTTTGAAGAAGGGTTTTTGAAAAAATATTTCATTTTTGGATTGCATCACAGCTATACTTCAAAAAGTGTTTTAGATAAACTTAAAACTTTAAAAGAGCGTGTTCTTTACAACACTTACGACAGCATGAAAATCAAAAGAACAAAAGACTTTGATACCGAAATGCAGTTGGCATTAGATTTCATAAATAACGATTATTATGGTGTTGAAATTGATTTGGATTCCATCCCAAACATACCCTGTAGCGCGATGACTTTAAGTGGTTTTTCTGTAGAAGAATTGCGTCAGTTTATTTATTTCTTTGGCAACCATGAAAATGCAGCCTATTTACATATTTGCGAAGGCGCTCCTAGTTTAGATCACGAAAAGAATAATCATTTGGTTGGCAAACTAATTGGTTACCTAGTCACTGATTTCATCAAAGCTAAAAATGAATTAGAACTTCCTATATAAAACAAAACCCCGAATATTTTCGGGGTTTTGTTTAAGTATTAATGACTCACATTAGCCACATGTTCCGGTTGATGTTGGTGCTTAAAGAAAACTGCAAATAAAACTGCAATTACTAAAGCATAGCCAGAGAAGGCAAGCCATATATTGTGCCAATCACGAATTCCTTCGTGTGTGAAAAATTTATCAATTACTATTCCACTTATCAATCCTCCAAAGAAAGCCCCAAATCCGTTGGACATCATCATAAACAAACCTTGAGCAGAAGAACGAATTTTTGAATCGGTAGTAGTTTCTACAAATAATGAACCCGAAATATTAAAGAAATCAAATGCCATTCCGTAAACAATACAAGAAAGAACAATCATCCACAAGCCATCTACAGGATTTCCATAAGCAAACAATCCAAATCGCATAACCCAAGCCAACATCGAAATTAACATTACCTGTTTGATTCCAAATCGTTTCAAAAAGAAAGGAATAGCTAAAATAAATAAGGTTTCTGATATTTGAGAAATCGACATGATAATGGTTGAATATTTAACTACAATAGAGTCTGCATATTCTGGAACTTTAGAAAATTCTGATAAATACACATCGCCATACATATTCGTTAATTGTAAGGCTCCTCCAAGAAACATAGAGAAAATAAAAAACAGTGCCATTTTATAGGTGCCAAATAATTTGAAAGCATTCAAACCTAATTTTTCGCCAATAGTTGCATCAGAAGCGATCAATTTTTGTGGAGGACATTTAGGTAGAGTAAATGAATAAATTCCTAAAACAAATGCAGCTAGGGCAGAAAGATAAAACATGTTGTAAGATGCTTTATTTCCAGTAAGATTGGTAATCCACATCGCGGCAATAAAACCAATCGTTCCCCAAACTCTGATTGGTGGAAATACTTTTACAACATCAAAATTATTTGTCTTTAGAATATTATAAGCAATCGAATTCGACAATGAAATGGTTGGCATATAGAACAACATGGCTGCAAAAATAACATAATAAAAAGTGGTTGGATCTTCTACTTGCGGCAAATACATAAGCGCCAATCCGCCCATAATATGCAATATTCCATACAACTTTTCGGCATTAATCCATTTATCAGCAATGATGCCAGTTAAGGCAGGCATCACAATTGATGATAATCCTAAGGTAGAAAAAATAGCTCCAAATTCGGCTCCACTCCAATTTTTGGTTCCAAACCAATAGTTAGCAACCGTAATCAACCAAGCTCCCCAAACAAAGAATTGAAGGAAACTCATTAAAGTCAATTTAAACTTAATATTCATATTTGTTTAGTTTAGTAAATAGATTGTAAATCTAATATAATATTTATAAATCCAAAAATTAAGGGTATTTAAATGTGTTTATAATTTTGTTTAACTTTTATACTAATTGGTTAAACATTTTATATATTTGTAAAAAATTATTTTAATGAAAATATACACACTTCAAAGCAAACAAAACCTTCCAATAACAATCGATGAGGCTTGGAAATTTTTATCAGATCCGAAAAATCTAAAAGTTATTACACCTGAATATATGGGGTTTAAAACGCTTTCTGGTGACGACAGAGCCATGTTTGCAGGACAAATAATTCAATATATCGTAACACCAGTTATGGGAATTCCAATGAAATGGGTCACAGAAATCACCCATGTTAAAGACAACAGTTATTTCGTAGACGAGCAACGCTTTGGACCCTATGCGTTGTGGCATCACAAGCATTTCTTAAAAGAAATTCCGGGCGGAGTTGAAATGGAAGATATTGTAGATTATAAAATTCCAATGGGACTTCTTGGGCAATTGGTTCATCCTATTTTGGTTGCACCAAAACTTAAAGAAATATTTGACTTTCGTCGAAAAAAACTAATCGAACTCTTTGGAGAATTTAAAGGATAACTTATGAAAAACATATTATTAATTGGAGGTTCTTACGGAATGGGATTAGCAATTGCAAAGGAAATGCATCAAGGAAATCGAGTTTTTGTGGCTTCAAGAACCAATGAAAATTTAGATGAATTAAATGTAACACATCTTCCTTTTGATGCTTTAACTGATACTTTAGATACATCACAACTTCCCGAAGTTATTGACGGATTGGTTTATTGCCCTGGAAGTATCAATTTAAGACCTTTTAGAGGATTAAAAATAGATGCCTTCGAATCGGATATGCAAATAAATTTCATAAGTTTGGTGAAAGTTATTCAAACGGTTTTACCAAATTTAACTGCTTCCAATCAATCGAGTGTTGTAGTTTTTAGTTCGGTTGCAGCAAGTATGGGAATGCCGTTTCACACTAGTATTGCAGCTGCGAAAGGAGCTGTAGAAAGTTTCGCTAAAGCCTTGGCGGCAGAATATGCACCTAAAATTAGAGTCAATGTAATTGCACCTTCGTTAACAGATACACCTCTAGCAGACAAATTTTTAAATTCGGATGCAAAAAAGGAAAAATCTGCCGAAAGACATCCACTTAAAAAAGTAGGAACAAGTGAAGACATGGCGCAAATGGCAAGCTTTTTATTAAGCGATAAAAGCAGTTGGATATCAGGACAAATTTTCCATGTAGATGGAGGAATGTCTACCTTATTAGTTAATGGATAAATAGTTTATGCATGTATTTTGGTTTCGTCGGGATTTACGCTTAGAGGATAATGTGGGATTGTTTCATGCTTTAAATAGTGGAACATCTGTTTTGCCTATTTTTATTTTTGACGAAAGTATTTTATCGCAGTTACCAAAAGACGATGCCCGAGTAACTTTTATTCACCAACAACTTGAAAAAATTCAGCAGCAACTTTCAACTTTTGGGAAATCACTTGCTCTATTTCATGGTAAACCTCAAGAGGTTTTTAGCAAATTAGTTTCCGAAAATAAAATTCAAGCTGTATTTACCAATCACGATTATGAACCTTATGCCCGAAAAAGAGATTTAGAATTATTTCATCTATTTAAAGAGCACAACATCGAATTTAAAACCAGTAAAGATCAAGTCATTTTTGAAAAAAGTGAAGTGGTTAAAGACGATGGCACACCTTATGTAGTTTACACGCCTTACAGTAATAAATGGTTGGATCGTTTCAATAAAAGTCAATTAATATTTTATAAATCGGAAGAATTACTTCATAATATAGCTAAACATAATTATCCGTTTTTATCACTGGAAGCGATTGGCTTTACTCCTTCTAACATAAAAGTAACTCCTTTCGATATTTCAACTAATTTAATTGATAATTACGAAGCTACCCGAAATTTTCCTGCGCAAAACAAAACTTCTTACCTCGGAATTTATTTACGATTTGGTGCAGTTTCAATTCGAAAAATGGTTTCAACTGCCATACAAAGTAAAAACAATACCTTCCTTAAAGAACTAATTTGGAGGGAATTTTTTATGCAAATATTATGGCATTTTCCTCATACAGCCAATTCGAGTTTTCGACCAAAATATGATGCTATTCAGTGGGATAACAACGAGGATTTATTTAAAAAATGGTGCGAAGGAAAAACAGGTTATCCCTTTGTTGATGCAGGAATGCGCGAATTGAATGCAACCGGACACATGCACAATCGTGTTCGAATGATTGTGGCTAGTTTTTTATGCAAACACTTATTAATTGACTGGCGCTGGGGCGAAACTTATTTTGCAACCAAACTTTTAGATTACGAGCAAGCGAGTAATGTGGGTAATTGGCAATGGGCCTGTGGAAGCGGTGTTGATGCAGCTCCCTATTTTAGGATATTCAATCCAACGGAACAAATTAAAAAGTTTGATAAAGACTTAATCTACATCAAAAAATGGATTCCAGAGTTAAATACTACAAACTACCCAAATCCAATTGTAGATCACAAAGAAGCAAGAGAAAAGTGCTTGCGTGTTTACAAAAATTCTGTTGGATAAAACATTTACTATTCTCTAAAAAAGTAGTAATTTTGCCTCTTTAAAACAAACAAATTTTACGATGAAAAATACTGCTTTATCCCACATACATGAAAGTTTAGGAGCAAAAATGGTACCTTTTGCAGGATATAATATGCCTGTTCAATACGAAGGAGTTAACGCGGAACACGAAACTGTTAGAACTTCTGTAGGTGTATTTGATGTTTCCCATATGGGTGAATTCTTTTTAAAAGGAGAAAATGCTTTGGCATTAATCCAAAAAGTAACTTCAAATGATGCTTCTAAATTAGTTGATGGAAAAGCACAATATTCTTGTTTGCCAAATAATGATGGTGGAATTGTAGACGATTTAATCGTATATAAAATTACCGATAATGATTATATGTTGGTAGTAAACGCTTCTAATATTGAAAAAGATTGGAACTGGATATCATCACATAATGATTTAGGAGTTAACATGACCAATGCTTCAGACGATTATTCACTACTTGCAATTCAAGGTCCTAAAGCTGCAGCTGCAATGCAAAGTTTAACCAATATTGACTTAGCAAATATGGCTTATTATTCTTTTCAAATTGGAGAATTTGCAGGGATTCAAAATGTTATAGTTTCTGCTACAGGTTATACAGGATCAGGAGGGTTTGAAATTTATTTCAAAAATGAAGATGCTGAAACCATTTGGAATAAAGTATTTGAAGCAGGAGCAGCATTTGGAATTAAGCCAATTGGATTAGCGGCAAGAGATACGCTTCGTTTAGAAATGGGATTTTGCCTTTACGGAAACGACATCAACGATACCACTTCTCCTATTGAAGCGGGATTAGGATGGATAACTAAATTTGATAAAGAATTTACAAATTCTGCTAATCTTAAAGCACAAAAAGAAGCTGGAGTTTCCAAAAAACTGGTTGGATTTGAATTAACTGAAAGAGGAATTCCACGTCACGACTACGAAATTGTAGATGCTGCTGGAAACAACATCGGAATTGTAACTTCGGGAACTATGGCGCCAAGTATAGGAAAGGGAATTGGAATGGGTTATGTGAAAAGCGAATTTGCTGGATTAGACAGCGAAATATTCATTCAAATTAGAAATAATAAAGTGGCGGCCAAAGTAGTAAAAATGCCATTTTACAAAAAAGCATAACTTTCTTTTGTTATACAAATGAAAAAATTACTTTTGCAACCGATTAAATAAATACAAAATATTCTTAGAAATGGGAAGAGCGTTCGAATTTAGAAAAGGGAGAAAAATGAAGCGTTGGTCGGCAATGGCTAAAGCTTTTACTCGTATTGGAAAAGACATTGTAATGGCCGTAAAAGAAGGTGGTCCAAATCCGGATGCCAATTCTCGTTTGCGTGCTGTAATGCAAAATGCGAAGGCAGCAAACATGCCAAAAGAAAATGTAGAACGTGCTATTAAAAAAGCTACCGACAAAGATACTGCAAACTATAAAGAACAACTTTTTGAAGGATATGCACCACACGGAATTGCATTATTAATTGAAACTGCTACCGATAACAATAACAGAACCGTTGCCAACATTAGAAGTTATTTCAATAAATGTAACGGAACTATGGGAACTCAAGGTTCGGTTGAATTTATGTTTGACCATACTTGTAATTTCCGAATTCCAAATAACAATATTGATATCGAAGAAATGGAATTGGAATTTATCGATTTCGGTGCCGAAGAAATTTTTGCTGACGAAGACGGAATTTTAATTTATGCGCCGTTTGAAAGCTTTGGTGCGATTCAAAAAGAATTGGAGTCTCGTGGAATTGAGATTTTATCTTCTGGATTTGAGAGAATTCCACAAATAACAAAAAAACTTACTGAAGCCGAAATTGCAGATGTTGAAAAATTAATTGAAAAAATTGAAGAAGATGATGATGTGATGAATGTGTATCACACCATGGATGAATCGGAATAATTTATTTATATTATTATATAAAAAAAACTTCAAGGAAACTTGGAGTTTTTTTATTTCAAATTTGTTTTCAATTTCACTAAACTTTACCATTTGTTAAGATGATAAAAAAGTAATAATAATTACTTTTGAGAAAAATATATAAATATGGCTCGATTTGTAGAAAACGACTTACCGAAAGCAAAAATCAATAGCAGCTCTTTAAGCAAAGCACTTTTAATTTTTAAGTATGCCGACAACCATAAATGGAAATTCTACATAGGATTGATATTCTTATTAATGACCGGCTGTACTGCGTTGGCTTTCCCAAAATTAATGGGGATGCTGGTAGATTGTGTAAAAAATAAAGATACTTCCGAAGCCAATACTATTGCCTTGATATTAGTTGGTATTTTATTCTTACAATCATTTTTTTCGTTCTTCCGACTTTCCTTATTTGTAAATTTCACCGAACATACTTTAGCAAATATCCGCTTGGCATTATATAGTAATTTGGTAAAATTGCCAATGACTTTCTTTTCTCAAAAAAGAGTAGGCGAATTAAACAGCCGAATCAGTTCCGACATTACTCAAATTCAAGATACCTTAACATCTACCATAGCAGAATTTTTAAGACAATTCATTTTAATTATTGGCGGAGTGGCTTTACTCGCAAGTCAGAGTTTCAAACTGACTTTAATGATGCTTTCAATTGTGCCAATTGTTGCTGTAGCAGCAGTTTTATTTGGTAGATTTATTAGAAAATTCTCTAAAAACGTACAAGACAAAGTAGCTGAAAGCCAAGTAATTGTTGAAGAAACATTACAAGGCATTAGCAATGTAAAAGCGTTTGCCAACGAATGGTATGAAATTGCACGATACAAAGGTAAAATTCAAGAGATTGTGAAAATCGCTATTAAAGGAGGAAAATTTAGAGGTTATTTTGCATCGTTTATTATTTTCTGTTTGTTTGGCGCAATTGTAGCAGTTGTTTGGTATGGTGTAACACTAAGTATTAGTGGCGAAATGAGTGTAGGTCAATTAATTTCATTTGTACTTTACTCTACTTTTGTTGGTGCTTCATTTGGCGGTATAGCTGAATTGTATGCGCAAATTCAGAAAGCTGTTGGAGCTACGGAACGAGTTTTTGAACTATTGGATGAAACTCCAGAAAAAATCAATGGAACTAGTTCTTCTAATTTCGATAAAATACAAGGAAATGTGACTTTCCAAAATGTATCCTTTTTTTACCCTTCCCGTCCTGAAATACAAGTTTTGAAAGATGTGAATTTCACTGCAAATTACGGACAAAAGATTGCAATTGTAGGTCCAAGTGGTGCAGGAAAATCTACCATATCTTCGCTCCTACTTCGTTTTTACGATATTGTAGACGGATCTATATTAATTGATGGAAAAAACATCTATGACTATGATTTAGAAAGTCTACGAGGAAATATGAGTATCGTTCCTCAAGATGTTATTTTATTTGGCGGAAGCATTAGAGAAAATATCGCTTATGGCAAACCAACTGCGACCGAAGAAGAAATTTTAATTGCAGCAAAACAAGCCAATGCGTTAGATTTTGTGAACGGCTTCCCTGAAAAATTTGATACTTTAGTTGGAGAGCGGGGAATTAAACTCTCAGGTGGTCAAAGACAACGAATTGCTATTGCTCGTGCTTTATTGAAAAATCCTAGCATCTTAATTTTAGATGAAGCAACTTCCTCATTGGATAGTGAAAGCGAAAAATTAGTTCAAGAAGCTTTAGAATACTTAATGGAAGGCAGAACCAGCATTAT
>CAMCBB010000077.1 GCA_945872875.1 Flavobacterium psychrophilum | reverse complement strand
TGTAATCCAACAATATCTCCTGGATAGGAAATATCTACGATTTCTTTCTTTTCTGCAAAAAATGCATTCGGACTCGAAAATTTTAAACTTTTATTCAAGCGCACATGCATATAGGGTTTGTTTCTTTCAAAAGTTCCCGATACAATTTTTATAAAGGCCAATCGATCACGGTGTTTCGGATCCATATTGGCGTGAATTTTAAATACAAATCCAGATAGTTTTTCTTCTTCTGGATTTACTAATCGCGTATCCGATTCTTTTGCTCTTGGTGTTGGTGCTATTTCTACGAAACAATCTAAAAGTTCGCGAACTCCAAAATTATTTAATGCAGAACCAAAAAATACCGGTTGTAAATTACCAGCCAAATATTCTTCTTTACTAAACGCCGGATAAACTTCTTCAATTAATTCTAATTCTTCCCGCAATTTGATTGCTGGATTTTCTCCAATTAATTTATCAAGTTCCGGACTCATTAAATCCGATATAGCAATAGTGTCTTCAATGTTTTTTCTGCTGTCACCACTAAATAGATTTATGTTTTTCTCCCACATATTGTATATTCCCTGAAAATCATATCCCATTCCAATAGGAAAACTTAACGGAGTTACTTGTAGACCTAACTTTTTCTCAACTTCATCCATAAGATCAAACGCATCTTTTCCTTCTCGGTCTAACTTATTGATGAATACAATAATTGGAATTTTACGCATTCTACATACAGAAACTAACTTCTCCGTTTGTTCCTCAACCCCTTTTGCCACATCAATTACAACAATTACGCTATCAACAGCGGTCAATGTTCTAAAGGTGTCCTCTGCAAAATCCTTGTGTCCTGGAGTATCCAAGATATTAATTTTCTTGTCTTTATAGTTAAATGCCAATACCGAGGTAGCAACAGATATACCTCTTTGGCGTTCTATTTCCATAAAGTCACTCGTCGCGCCTTTTTTTATCTTATTGTTTTTAACTGCTCCCGCTTCTTGAATAGCCCCTCCAAAAAGTAATAATTTTTCGGTCAAGGTGGTTTTTCCAGCATCGGGATGCGAGATGATCCCAAATGTTCTGCGGCGTAATATTTCTTTTAAAAAGCTCATAGTTCTAGTAATGGATTGCAAAAATACTATTTATTAAATAAATAACTAATGCTAGTTGGTATTTCCAATGGCAATATCAATTTCTGTTAATAAATTTTTGTTAATAGTAGGTACTAATGTTGTTTAATACTTCCTATTTGTTACTTTTGTTGATTGTATTTAGATTTATCTAAATGTATAATTTATATTGTTTTGTATAACTTAATTTAATTGAATTGACAATGAAGTTAAAGCATGTTTTTTTAGGATTTTTGATGGGATTTTTTTTAGTTGCAAATGCGCAATCTAGTTCCAAAGAAGTTTTATTTACTATTGATGACCAACCATTTTATACTGATGAATTTATAAGAGTTTATAATAAAAACTTAGATTTAGTAAAAGACGAATCTCAAAAAGATTTGAATCAATATTTAGAATTATTTATTGGATATAAATTAAAAGTATCTAAAGCAAATAAATTGGGATTGCAAAACAATTCACAATACCAAACCGAATTAAAAAGCTACAGAACTCAATTATCAAAAAATTACACCACCGATTCTAAAGTAACTAAAGAACTGGTAGATGAAGGATATAAACGACTTCTTAAAGAAGTGAACGCTTCGCATATTTTAATTTTAGCTGATGAAAATGCGGCTCCAGCAGATACTTTAGCAGCGTATAATAAAGTAATGGCAATTCGATCTAGAATTCAAAATGGTGAAGATTTTGGAACCTTGGCAGCAGCGCTTTCTCAAGACCCATCTGCTAAAGACAATAAAGGTAACTTAGGTTATTTTACTAGTTTTAAAATGGTTTATGCCTTTGAAAATGGGGCTTACAATACTTCGCTTGGTTCCGTTTCAATGCCTGTTCGCACGCGTTTTGGATATCATTTAATTAAAGTTAATGACATTAGAGATAATCGTGGTGAGGTTGCTGTTTCTCATATTATGATATTAAAAAACAAAGAAGGTGTTGCTGTTGAAAATGCTAAAGCTACATGTGAAGCTATTTATCAAAAATTACAACAAGGAGAAAATTTTGAAGAATTAGCAAAACAATTTTCAGAAGATAAATCTTCTGCATCAAAAGGCGGAGCGCTAAATCGTTTTGCCTCTGGACAACTTAGTTCTGAAGAATTTGAAAACCAAGCTTTCTCATTAACTAAAGACAATCCAATTTCAAAACCATTTGAAACTCAGTTTGGATGGCATATTGTAAAACTTATGGATAAGTTTCCGGTTAAGTCTTATGAAGATTCAAAATTAGAATTAGAGAATAAAATTAGCAAAGATGATCGTTCTAGATTGATTACTAATTCATTAACAGAAAAATTAAGAGTAAAATATCCAATAAAAAAAGACGCAAAATTATATAGCGATTTATCAAAAGCGGTTACAGATGCTTTTTTTGATAACAAATGGGCGGTTCCTACAGATGTAAAGAAATATGATAAAACCGTATTCTCAATTGGAACAAAAGGTTACAAAGGAACCGAATTCTTAGATTATGTTTACTCAAAACAAAAAGCGGGTTCTGCAATTAGACCTATTGAGAAACTAACTAATTTTCTGTTTGACTCTTTCGTTGATGAAAAAAGAAATCAATATTATAATGACAACTTAGAAAATGAATTTCCAGAATTTTCTGCAGTTATGGATGAATACCGTGATGGTCTTTTGTTGTTTGATTTAATGGATAAAGAAATTTGGCAACGCTCTAAATCAGATACAACTGCCTTAAAGGCTTTTTATGAAACTCAAAAAGACAAACACCTTTGGAAAACCAGAGTGAATACCGAAATTTACTCTTCGACAGACATCAATAAAATGAAAAAAGTTTTAAGTATGTTGAAGAAAAATCAAACTTCTAAAGTAATTAAAGATAAATTCAACTCTAATGACAATGTTAGTGTAATGTTTTTTGAAGGAATATATGAAGAAGGAGCTGAGGCATTACCTAAAGACACAAAAATGGAAAAAGGTGTTTCAGAAATTACAAATAAAGGGGAATATTACTATGTAACCAATGTGAAAGAGGTGCTTCCAGCGGGTTTTAAAACTCTTGATGAATGTAGAGGTAAATTAGTAAATGAGTACCAACAATATTTAGAACAAAACTGGGTAATTGAATTAAAAAAAGAATTCACTGTGAAAGTTGAGCAGCCCGTTTTTGAAAAAGTTAAAAATCAAATTAAAAAATAAAATCGAATAATGATGAATGTTTTAAATAATAAAAGAATACTAGGGATCTTCCTTTTTTTAATTGGTTTTTATGGTAACGCACAAGAGATAATTAAAGAAAAAGAGCCAGAAAAGAAACCAGTTGTACAACAAAAAAGACAAAAAGTAGATGGTATTGTTGCTACTGTTGGTGATTATATTGTCTTGGATTCTGATATTGATAAAGCCTTTTTAGAAATTGAAAGTTCTGGTAGTTCTACCAAAGATATTACGCGTTGTCAAATGCTAGGTAAATTACTTGAAGATAAATTGTATGCACACCAAGCAATTCAAGATTCAATTGTGGTGAAAGACGAAGAAGTGAAAGAAAAGATGAATCAACAGCTTGATTATATGGTTGAACAATTAAAATCTATGGATAATGTTGTAAAATATTTTAAGAAAAATAGTGAAGATGAATTTAAAACGGAACTTTTTGAAATCTTAAAACAACAAAAATTAGCTGCAGAAATGCAGAAAAAAATCATTGATCCAATTCAAATTACGCCCGAAGAAACCCGAAATTTCTTTAAGAAAATTCCTGAATCAGATAGACCACTATTAGGAGCAGAATTAGAAATGGCCCAAATTGTAATCATTCCTAAAGTATCTGAGCCTGAAAAACAAGCGGTAGTAAACCGACTGAAAGAGATCAAAAATGAAGTATTAGCCGGCGCTAGTTTTACAACTAAAGCTGTTTTGTATACCGAAGATCCAGGTTCAAGATCAAGTGGTGGTTTCTATAAAATAAACAAGAAAACACCTTTTGTAAAAGAATTTAAAGATGTTGCATTTTCATTGCAAGAAGGAGAAATATCGGATCCTTTTGAAACCGAGTTCGGATTTCACATCATTTATTTAGAGAAAATAAAAGGACAAGATTTAGAGTTGCGTCACATTTTGATGGCAGCTAAGATCACTCCAGATGCTTTGAAAGAAGCAAAAGAAAAAATAGAATTAATTAGAAAACGTATTCTAGATAAAGAAATAACTTTTACAGAAGCAGCAAGAACAATTTCTGATGAAAAAGAAACGCGTGCAAACGGAGGAACTTTAATTAATCCAAAAACTCAGGACACCCATTTTGAGTTAACCAAAATGGATCCTGAATTTTACGCTCAAGTTTCAAATATGAATAATGGTGATATTTCGCCAGTTATTTTAGATGAAGATCCTAAAGCTGGTAAAAGATATAAAATCATTACAGTAACTAATAAAATCGAACAACATATTGCTGATTTTAGTAAAGATTATACTAAAATTAAAGATTTGGCTCTTAAAGAAAAACAAATCAACGCGATTGCTAAGTGGTCGGAAACAAAAATTAAAGAAACTTATATTAAAATTAATGGTGAATATTCAAATTGTGAATACGCTAATAATTGGCTTAAAAAATAGTAAGTAGTAAGCAGATGTTAGTTCACAGATTTTCTAACTTCAATCTTCAAACTCCCAACTTTAAACTCAAATAGTATGTCGGATGTAGCTGCAATAGAAAGTTTAGTTCAAAAAAGAATTGAACTTAAGAAAGAAATTTCCAAAATTATTATTGGGCAAGATGTGGTTGTTGACCAAGTTTTGTTAAGTATATTTTCTGGAGGGCATTCACTTTTAGTTGGAGTTCCTGGTTTGGCTAAGACCTTAATGGTGAATACCATTTCACAAGCTTTAGGATTGGCTTTCAAGCGCATTCAGTTCACACCCGATTTAATGCCTTCGGATATTTTAGGAAGTGAAATCCTTGATGAAAACCGTCAGTTTAAATTTATTAAAGGACCTATTTTTTCAAATATTATCCTAGCCGACGAGATCAATAGAACCCCACCAAAAACTCAAGCGGCGCTATTAGAAGCCATGCAAGAGCGTTCGGTAACTATTGCAGGTCAAAACTATAAATTAGATTTACCTTACTTTGTATTAGCAACCCAAAACCCAATTGAGCAAGAAGGAACCTATCCTTTGCCAGAAGCCCAATTAGACCGTTTTATGTTTGCTATTAAACTTGATTATCCTTCATTTGCAGAAGAGGTTGAAGTTGTAAAAAGTACAACTTCAGATGCTAAGCCAACAATTAACCCTTTGTTTTCTGCTCAAGAAATCATCGATTTCCAACACTTAATTCGCCGCATTCCTGTTGCAGATAATGTAATTGAATATGCGGTTACTTTGGTAAGTAAAACTCGACCTGATAATGCACTTTCTAATGAATTTGTAAAAAATTATTTAGACTGGGGTGCAGGACCAAGAGCTTCTCAAAATCTAATTTTGGCTGCAAAAGCAAATGCGGCTTTCAACGGAAAATTCTCTCCCGATATTGAAGATGTTAAAGCAGTTGCTGTTGGAATTCTTCGTCATAGAATTATCAAAAATTACAAAGCTGATGCCGAAGCAATCACTGAAGAAATGATTATTGATAAATTGTTATAAATAAATCTATCCATTTAATAGAAAACCCTAACCATTTTTTGGTTAGGGTTTTGTGCTTTTAATGATTTCTTAATTAAATCAATATAATTTATTTTTTTACCTTAATAATGCTATTTTAGTAAAAATCATATGTCAAAATTGATTATTTCGTAAATTATTTAAATCAAAGAACTTATTTGATTAAAAATTTTTAAAAACTTCATCGTTTTCGTAAATTTGCTTTGCAAATAAATAAACCTATTACATTATGGCTTTTGATATCGAAATGATTAAAAAAGTGTACGGTACAATGGCAGAACGTGTTGACAAAGCACGGGAGTTAGTTGGTCGTCCATTAACACTTTCTGAAAAGATTTTATATTCACATTTATGGGAAGGAACACCTTCTCAAGCTTTTTCAAGAGGAAAAGATTATGTTGATTTTGCTCCAGATAGAGTAGCATGCCAAGATGCAACAGCCCAAATGGCATTATTACAATTCATGCATGCCGGAAAGAAAACTGTTGCTGTTCCTACAACAGTGCATTGTGATCACTTAATACAGGCGAAAGTTGGAGCTACGACTGATTTAGCTGTAGCCAATTCGCAATCAAAAGAAGTTTTTGATTTCCTTTCTTCAGTTTCAAACAAATACGGAATTGGTTTTTGGAAACCAGGTTCTGGAATTATTCACCAAATTGTTTTAGAAAATTATGCATTTCCTGGTGGAATGATGATCGGTACCGATTCTCATACCGTAAATGCTGGTGGTTTAGGGATGTTAGCTATTGGTGTTGGAGGTGCTGATGCAGTTGATGTAATGTCAGGAATGTCTTGGGAATTGAAATTTCCAAAACTTATCGGAGTTAAATTGACAGGAAAATTAAACGGTTGGACAGCTCCAAAAGATGTAATTCTAAAAGTGGCTGATATTCTTACTGTAAAAGGGGGAACCGGAGCTATAGTAGAATATTTTGGTGAAGGCGCTATCAACATGTCATGCACAGGAAAAGGAACTATCTGTAACATGGGAGCAGAAATTGGTGCAACAACTTCAACTTTTGGATACGATGATTCCATGAGAAGATATTTAGCGGCAACAGGTCGTCAAGATGTAGTGGATGCTGCCGATAAAGTAGCGGATTATTTAACTGGTGATGCTGAAGTTTATGCTAATCCAAGTCAGTATTTTGACGAGTTAATCGAAATTAATTTATCAGAATTAGAACCACATATTAACGGACCTTTCACTCCAGATAGAGGAACACCAGTTTCTAAAATGAAAGAAGAAGCAACCAAAAATGGTTGGCCTTTAAAAGTAGAATGGGGTTTAATTGGTTCTTGTACCAATTCATCATATGAAGATATGGCGCGTGCTGCATCTATAGTTGAACAAGCCGTTGCTCACGGAATCTCTCCAAAAGCAGAATTCGGAATCAATCCTGGTTCTGAGCAAATTCGATTTACTATTGAAAGGGATGGGATCATCGCAACTTTCGAGAAAATGGGAACTAAAGTATTTACAAATGCTTGCGGACCATGTATTGGACAATGGGATAGAGAAGGAGCTGATAAAGGAGAAAAAAATACCATCGTTCATTCGTTTAACAGAAATTTCTCAAAACGTGCCGATGGAAATCCAAATACCCATGCTTTTGTAACTTCTCCAGAAATGGTTGCTGCATTAGCAATTTCAGGGGATTTATCTTTTAATCCAATAACTGATACTTTATTGAATGATAAAGGTGAAGCCGTGAAATTAAATCCTCCAACAGGTGATGAATTACCAAAAAGAGGTTTTGATGTAGAAGATGCAGGTTTTCAAGCGCCGGCTGCCGATGGAAGTAATGTACAAGTTGCAGTTGCTCCAACATCGGATAGGTTACAACTTTTAGCGCCATTTGATGCTTGGGATGGTAAAAATTATACGGGAGCTAAATTATTAATCAAAGCTTTTGGAAAATGTACCACTGACCACATCTCAATGGCAGGTCCATGGTTACGATTCCGCGGACATTTGGATAATATTTCTAATAACATGTTGATAGGTGCTGTAAACGCATACAATCAAGAAGCTAATAAAGTTAAAAATCAATTAACAGGAGAGTATGCTGCTGTGCCAGCTGTTGCAAGAGCTTATAAGGCTGCCGGAGTTCCTTCAATTGTTGTTGGAGATCAAAACTATGGTGAAGGCTCTTCTCGTGAGCATGCTGCAATGGAGCCTCGATTCTTAGGTGTAAAAGCAGTTTTGGTAAAATCATTTGCTCGTATTCACGAAACGAACTTAAAAAAACAAGGTATGTTGGCATTAACTTTTGCTAACGAAGCTGATTACGACAAAATTCAAGAAAATGATACTTTTGATTTTGTTGATTTAACAAGCTTTGCGCCAGGAAAACCATTAACAATTGCGATTACTCATGCAGACGGTTCTCAAGAATCTATCTTGGCTAATCACACTTATAATGACAGTCAAATAGGATGGTTTAAAGCAGGTTCGGCTTTGAATTTAATTGCTGCAGCTGGAAATGCTTAATTAGTATTTCAACTATATAAAACAAAAACTCCCAAGTACTACTTGGGAGTTTTTTATTTGAATTAATAATTAGCTAGCTACTAATAGTAAGTATATCTTCTCACTTTTGCTATGTATTTTGCCAATCGAATTACTTGATGGCTGTAGCCGTATTCGTTATCATACCAAACATATAACACGATGTTATTTCCGTCGGCAGATACAATTGTTGCGTTGCTGTCAAATATTGA
>CAMCBB010000076.1 GCA_945872875.1 Flavobacterium psychrophilum | reverse complement strand
TTTGGAAATACTCAAATGCCAATCCCACTGTCATTTCAAAAAAACTGAGTTCGTTTTCTTCAAAAAAAGATTTGTTTTTTTCTACAAACTCACAAACAAAATCTTCTGCTATTTCTTCACCGTTGATTTTTATTCGTTCTCTAAAATCTTTAAGATGTGGTGAAGTATACAAACCAACTTTATATCCCGCTTCTTGTAAAATGGATGCAAGTAAATGTGAAGTTGAACCTTTTCCATTAGTGCCGGCGACATGAATACATTTCAATTCCTTTTCGGGATGATTTAAATGTGCTGCCAACAACTGCGTATTGGTTAAATCTTCTTTATAAGCAGAAGCCCCTTGTAGTTGGTATACAGGTAATTGATTAAAAAGCCAGCTGATTGTTTCTTGGTAATTCATTTATTTTTAGAATAAAAAAATCTAATACAAAATATTTTTCCAAATTTGTAGTTTACTATTATATTAGAAATTATCTTTAGTGCAAATTTGAGATTATTTTTAATAACTAAATCAAAAATAAAAAAGTATGATGAATTTTTTTCTACAAGTGCAAAACGATACAATTGCTCAAGCCACTGGTGCTGTAATAGAAGGAGCCGTAAACACTAATGAAATTACAGTATTGGAATTTATATTTAAAGGAGGATTTTTCCTTATTCCGATAGCTCTTTTGTTATTTTATACTTTTTATTTGATTATCGAACGTTATTTATATATTTATAAACGGGCTGTTATGGATCCGAATTTAGTTCGCGATATCCGCGATAATTTAAATGCAGGAAATTTAGATGGAGCAGTAAATATTGCAGAAAGAAATGGAACCGCCTCTGGTTATGTGCTTCGCGAAGGAATATTAACTATTGGAAGACCTATTTCTGAAATTGAATCAAATATGGAGCGTGCTGCAAATATTGAAATTGGTGGAATGGAACGCAAATTAGGTCAATTAGGTTTAATTGCTGGTATTGCACCAACCTTTGGTTTTATTGGAACGATCGCTGGAGTTATTAAAATATTTTATAGCATTTCTCAAACCGAAGATATTAGTATTGGTAATATTTCTGGAGGTTTGTATGAAAAAATGATTAGCTCTGGTGCTGGATTGGTTGTGGGAATTATTGCCTATTCGGCGTATCATTTATTTAATGGTAAAATTGACAGTTTTGCGTTAAGCATTCAAAAACAAGTATTAGATTTTGTTAATATAATTCAGCGTCCAAATGGTAAAACGAAATAAACGATTTCATGCCGAAGTAGCTACTTCGTCGTTAAGTGATATCATGTTCTTTTTGCTTTTGTTTTTCTTAATTATTTCAACATTAGCAAATCCAAATGTGATTAAAATGACCTTACCAAAATCTAAAACAAGTGAAAAGACCAACAAACAGCTTATTAGTTTGTCTATCACAGAAGATAAAAGATATTATTTGGATAAGGAAGAAATAGCATTTGCCGATTTAGAAACTACATTGCTTTCTAAAATGGGAGCATCAAAAGACCAAACGGTTGTAGTTCGAATTCCATTTAATTTGCAAGTGCAGGATTTAGTTGATGTACTTCAAATAGGAGTGAAAAACAAATTGAAGTTTGTGATTGCAACTAATAATTCAAAATAAAAAAGGCAGTTTTAAACTGCCTTTTTTATTTATTACCCATGAACGGTTTCTGCTTTTCCATAATTGGAAATAAGTTCACCTTCAAATTCCAACCATTCTTTCCAGCGTTTATCTACATCCACTTTCTCGGTATATTTTCTAGCAAATTTTAAGAAAGTAGTATAATGACCGGCTTCGCTAATCATTAATTCTCTGTAAAATTCGGCTAATTTTGGATCTTTTATATTTTGAGATAAAACCTTAAAGCGTTCGCAGCTTCGAGCTTCAATCATCGCCGAAAACAACAAGCGATCAATAAATGAATCGTTTCTGCTTCCGTCTTTTTTCATGAATTTAAAAAGTTCATTAACATAATGATCTTTGCGCTCACGGCCTAGTTTTAGTCCGCGTTCTTTAATGATGTTGTGCACCATTTGAAAATGTTCCAATTCTTCTTTGGCAATTTCTAGCAAGTCAGTTACAAGTTCTTCGTGCTCCGAATTGTATGTGATAATTGTAATAATATTAGTAGCGGCTTTTTGTTCGCACCAAGCATGATCGGTAAGAATTTCTTCAATATTTGATTCGACTATGGTAACCCATCTCGGGTCGGTTACTAATTTTAGACCTAACATTTGCTTTGTATTTTGATATATGCAAAATTAAGTCTTTTCTTTGTAATTGAATTCGAAATTATGGTAAAATCTAAAAGTTTATTAATTCTTGGTTTTGTGTGGCCCGAGCCAAAATCTTCGGCTGCCGGAAGTCGCATGATGCAATTGATTGATTTGTTTGCTGCTGCAAATTATAATGTCACTTTTGCAAGTACGGCGCAAAATCTGGAATTTTCTGAAGATCTTACCCGTATCGGAATTTCTATCCAAAACATTGAGTTGAATTCTTCTTCTTTTGATGAATTTATTAAAGAATTAAATCCTGAAATTGTTTTATTCGATCGATTTATGGTAGAAGAACAATTTGGTTGGCGCGTTTCAGAATGTTGTCCAGATACTTTAAAAATACTCGATACCGAAGATTTGCATTGTTTGCGTCAGGCGCGACAATTGGCTGTAAAGCAAAATCGAGAATTTACTTTTGATGATTTGTTTTCGGATGTTGCAAAAAGAGAAATTGCGAGTATTCTGCGATGCGATTTAACCTTAATGGTTTCCGAATTTGAAATGGATTTGTTGCACACACATTTTAAAATTGATAACGAGTTATTGTTTTATTTGCCTCTATTTTCTGAGCAACTCGATGACAATCCTTCGTTTGAAAATCGAGCTGATTTTGTTTTTATTGGTAATTTTCTACATGAACCCAATTTAGATTGTGTTTGTTACTTAGCCAATACGATTTGGCCTTCATTACATTTAAAATTACCAGAAGCTAAATTGTTCGTTTATGGTGCCTATCCAAATGATAAAGTGATGCAGTTGAATAATTCTAAAATTAACTTTCAGGTTTTGGGTAGGGCAGAAGATGCTGCTGAAGTAATAAAGAATGCAAGAGTCATGTTGGCCCCTCTTCGTTTTGGAGCTGGGATAAAAGGTAAATTATTGGAGGCGATGCAATGCGGAACTCCAAGTGTTACTTCTTCAATTGGCGCTGAAGCTATGGCTGGTGATTTAGAGTGGAACGGTTTTATTATGGATGATTCAAACGAGTTTGTAGCTTCTGTAATTGCACTTTATTCAGATGTTTCACTTTGGGAAAAAAGTCAGAAAAAGGGTTATAACATTTTAGAAAAACGATACCAAAAGGCCTCATTTGAAAGTGAATTTATTAATCGTGTGTATTCATTAAAAGAAAATTTGAAGCAACACCGAAATGCCAATTTTATGGGATCTATTTTACAATTTCATTTAAATTCAAGTACCAAGTACATGAGTAAATGGATTGAAGAAAAAAATAAGAAATAAAAAAACCCGCTTCTAAAAAGCGGGTTTTTGTATGATTAAAACTTAGAGTTAAGCTAACATAGTAACTGGGTTTTCTATAAACAGTTTTAATGTTTGTAAGAATTGAGCTCCAGTAGCACCATCAATAGTTCTGTGGTCGCAAGCTAAAGAAAGCATCATGGTGTTTCCAACTACAATTTGTCCGTTTTTCACAACTGGTTTTTCAATAATTGCTCCAACAGAAAGTATTGCAGAATTTGGTTGATTGATAATCGAATTGAATTCAACGATGCCAAACATTCCAAGGTTAGAAACCGTGAATGTACTTCCTTCCATTTCGTTTGGTAGTAATTTTTTAGTTTTTGCTCTTCCTGCTAAGTCTCTAACACTTTCGCCAATTTGAGATAAACTCATGGCATCGGTAAATCGTAAAACCGGAACCACTAAACCATCTTCTACAGCCACAGCAACTCCAATATTCACATGGTGATTAATGGTAATCGCCTCCTCATTCCATTGGGAATTGATTTTTGGATGTTTTTTCAAAGCCATCGCACAAGCTTTAATTACCATGTCGTTAAATGAAACTTTAGTATCTGGAACGGCATTGATCATTGCTCTCGATTTTATTGCTTCATCCATGCTCACTTCAATAGTTAAATTGTAGTGTGGTGCCGTGAATAAAGATTCTGCCAATCTTTTAGCAATAATTTTTCGCATTTGCGAATTGTTGATTTTTTCGGTTACCACTTCTCCAGCTGGTACAAATGGTTTTGCAGCGGCAACTGTTTGTTCAGAATGAGAAACGGTTGGTGAAGTAACAGCTGGTGCTGAAGCGTTATGATTTTCTACATCACTTTTAGTGATTCTGCCATTTTCACCGGTACCTTTTATTTGAGAAAGGTTAATACCTTTATCTTTTGCTATTTGTTTTGCTAATGGTGAAGCAAAAATACGGTCATTTGAAGTTGTAGTTTGAACATTTGAAGTCGCTGCCATTGGAGCCTGAACTGGTTCAGCACTCTGAGCAACTTGCGCTTCTGCTTTTCCAAAATTTTCTGCAACTCCAGTAATGTCAGTTCCTGCAGGTCCAATAATAGCTAAAACGCTATCCACTGGAGCCGATTCTCCTTCTTGAATTCCAATGAACAATAAAGTTCCTGCGTTGAAAGACTCAAATTCCATTGTTGCTTTATCAGTTTCGATTTCAGCAAGAATATCCCCTTCGTTAACAGTGTCTCCAACTTTTTTCAACCAAGTTGCTACAGTTCCTGTAGTCATCGTGTCACTTAAACGCGGCATGGTGATTACTTTTACACCTGCAGGTATTGCTACGGCAGCTTGTGTAGTAGCAGGTGCTTCTGCTACTGGAGCAGCTTGCGCTTGAGCCGCACCTGATAATAAACCAGAAATATCTTCTCCTTCTTTTCCAATAATTGCTAATAATGAATCGACGGGAGCTGAATTTCCTGCTTCAATTCCTATATGTAATAAAACACCTGAATTAAAAGATTCAAATTCCATTGTAGCTTTATCGGTTTCGATTTCTGCTAAAATGTCTCCTTCTTTAATAGTGTCTCCAACTTTTTTTAGCCAATTTGCAACTGTCCCTTCGGTCATCGTGTCGCTCAATCGAGGCATTGTAATTACTGTAGCCATGATTATAATCTATGAGAAATGAATGGATAATTTTCTTGTTCGTAAACCACATCATATAATTGTTGTGCTTCTGGATAAGGAGATTCTTCTGCGAATTTTTCACATTCGTCAACTAAAACTTTTACTCTTTGATCCATAGCTTCAATTTCTGCATCTGTAGCATACTTTTTTTCTTTGATGATATCTAAAACCTGAGTTATTGGGTCAATTTTTCTATATTCATCTACTTCTTCTTTTGATCTATATAATTGTGCATCCGACATCGAGTGACCTCTATAACGGTATGTTTTCATTTCTAAAAATGTGGGTCCGTCGCCACGACGCGCTCTATCAATAGCTTCAGTCATTGCTTCAGCCACTTTCACTGGGTTCATTCCGTCAACTGGTCCGCAAGGCATTTCATATCCTAAACCCAATTTCCAAATATCAGTATGGTTGGCCGTTCTCTCAACAGAAGTTCCCATGGCATATCCATTGTTTTCACAAATGAATACTACAGGAAGTTTCCAGGTCATAGCCATATTAAATGCTTCGTGAAGTGATCCTTGACGAGCAGCTCCATCTCCAAAATAAGTTAAGGTAACTCCACCGGTATTGAAATATTTATCGGCAAAAGCCATACCTGCACCAACAGGAATTTGAGCTCCTACAATTCCGTGACCACCAAAAAATCCGTGTTCTTTAGAAAAAATGTGCATTGATCCACCCATACCTTTAGAAGTGCCGGTAACTTTTCCGTAAAGCTCTGCCATAACTTTTTTAGGATCAACTCCCATTCCTATTGGCTGAACATGATTACGGTAAGCCGTGATCATTTTATCTTTAGATAAATCCATTACATGAAGAGCACCTGCAAGCACTGCTTCTTGTCCGTTATATAAATGTAAAAATCCTCTTACTTTTTGTTGAATGTATACAGCAGCTAATTTGTCTTCAAATTTTCTCCAAAACTGCATGTCTTCATACCATTTTAAATAGACTTCTTTAGTAATCTCTTTCATTTTTAATGAATTACGGATGTTATTTAATATTTTATTTATTTATTTATTTCTTATGAATAAATTTCTTTTCACAAATTTACGAATTGCAAAAGTAAGATATTGTATGTAGATGTAAAAATTAATAGCGCTCAAATTGTTACAATTTATAAATTGTTTAATCAAAAATGTCAACTACATCGATATAGCTAAAGTGAGGTGCTATTGAAAGATAAAGGCAATAAATTATTTATTGAATTGGATTTGTATACCTCACCCGATTCTCCCATAAAATATATTTCTATTGGAGCATCTTGTTTAAATTCATATTCTGCTATAGATTGTCGGCAAGAACCACAGGGTGGGATAGGAGTTAGGGTTGGATTACTATCTGAAGCTGCTGAAATTGCTATCGCAACTATTTTAGCATCAGGATAAATGGCGCCCGCTTGATAAATAGCCACTCTTTCGGCACAAAGCCCTGAAGGGTAGGCTGCATTTTCTTGATTGGATCCCAACACAATTTTGCCATTGTCTAATGCAATGGCAGCGCCAACTCTAAAATGTGAATAAGGAGCATAGGCCTTTTTTCTAATTTCAATTGCTTGTTGCATCAAAGATTGAATGTTCTCTGGCAATTGAGTTTGATCTTCAAAAACTTTAAATGTGGTCGTAATGTGTATTTCTTTCATAATTATAGCGGAAAAAAAATCCAAATTTCATTGAAATTTGGATTGTAAATTTGTTGTATTTAGCTATTAAAGATCATCGTATTTTTCTCCAAAATTAAATGTAAGAGAAAAACGAAGCGTGTTTTCTAAAGGACTTTTAATATTAGATGCGTTGAATAAATACGAAACATCTACTTTAACGACATTATATTTAAATCCTGCACCTAGTGTAAAGAATTTTCTTGCTCCTTTTACAGGACTTTCATGAAAATAACCCATTCTAAATGCGAATGAATCTTGATACATATATTCCGTTCCAACAGAATAAGTGATTTCTTTTAACTCCTCAGACATGCCTCCTGGAGCATCTCCAAATGATTGAAACATACCAGATACCCAATTGATATTTTTATATTCAGTATTAATTATTGATTGATCGTTATTATCAATGATTCCATTCCCATCTACATCCTTTAATTCTAGAGGAGTTGGCACCATCAATTTGGCAAATTCCACATTCAACGCTACTTTATTGTATTCATCTAATATAAAATCAAAACCTCCTCCAATTCGCATATTTGCAGGTAAATAATTGGAAGTGATGTCATTTTTAGTATTATCATAACTAATTTTTGGCCCCATATTTTGGAAATTAAACCCCAAACGGTATCTTCCATTAAATTCATTAAATGCGATCTCTTCAGATTGAAAAAAACCAGCCACATCAACAGCAAAAGAAGATCCTGGAACAGCATCCGAATTAACATCAGCAATTTTTAAATTGGATCTAATGTATCTTCCTCCAACAGCCATGCTAAAATGATCACTTAATTTAAGAGAATACGAACCATCTAAAGCTAATTCATTGGGTTTAACCACATTTGCAGGGTCATCATAATTTTGTCTCAATTCTATTTCACCTAAACTAAAATAGCGTAAACTTGTTGCAAATGCACTTCTTTCAGAAATTCGATTATAATAGTTTACTTGTCCTAGTGAAATATCGTTTACCAATTGGGTTAAGTAAGGTGTATAACTAACAGAAAATCCTTGTTTGTCATTTGCAAATGCATATTTAGCTGGATTCCATTGTTGTGAATAGGCATCAGCAGAAGTTGCTACTCCTTGATCTGCCATACCTGCTGCTCTAGCATCAGAAGCAACCAAAAGAAAAGGAACTCCAGTAGTGATTACTCTTTCTTGTGCATAGAGATATGTATTAGAAAAAAGAATTAAGAGCAACAATAGGGTATTATTATTTGTACAAAATTTCTTTAGGAATAGATTTTTTTGAAACATTGATTTCATTTTTTTGTGGTGTAATTAATTAACAAATATAGTATTTTCTTATAGGATTACAAGTTTTTCATATTTTTCTGCCTTATTATTAGATATTGTTGATTTTACGGTGAGTTTGTATATGTAAACTCCCTTACCAATTTTATCCCCAAAATCATCTTTCCCATCCCAGGTAACTTCTCTTGATAAAAAACCTTCAGTTGTTACTATTTGATTGATGGTTTTCACAATTTTACCTGTGATTGTCATAACTTGAACTTGCACTTCTAGGGGTTCAAACGGTTTATTATGGCTGAACCAAAACTGAGTGTAATTTACAAACGGATTTGGATAATTTAATACATTACTCAAAGATATATCCTGACTATTTGCGACTACAAATTGAAT
>CAMCBB010000075.1 GCA_945872875.1 Flavobacterium psychrophilum | reverse complement strand
TTAAACAATATTTTACGAAAAATTGGGTTTATAGATGTGGTGGCTATGCCACAAACTTTTGGTGTAGCAACAATTTACACTGCAACCAAAAAATAATTCTCCATTCAAAAAAGACTGGAATTACAGTATTATGAAGAAACTATTTTATTCTCTTTTTCTATTAATTTGTTTGCAAATCAATGCGCAAACAAAAGGTATCTTTTCTAGTGATCCAATAGTTAATTTAGAGAACTTCGATAAGCAACGAATTTACTTTGGCTATTTTCTTGGTTTTAATTCCTACGATTTTAAAATTGATTACATAAATACCCCCGCTGCAGATATTAATGTTAATGCAACTTCAGGATTTAATGTAGGTATTGTGGGAGATTTAAGATTATTTGAATATGTAAATCTGCGATTTGAACCAGGTTTATATTATGCACAGAGAAGCCTTAACTTCAGTGGATTTACCCGAAAAATTGATTCCGAAAGAGAAATTCGCTCAACTTATATTGATTTTCCTTTGTTATTAAAATTTTCTTCTAAACGAACAGGAAACATAAGACCTTTTCTAGTTGGTGGAGTTTCATCTACCTTAAATTTAGCGAGTAATGCAAAATCTACCGATGACAATTACCAACAACGATTTAGATTAAGAACCTGGACACAAAACTACCAACTTGGTTTTGGGATTGATTTCTTTTTAGAATACTTTAAATTTTCACCTTCTATTAGAGGTGTTTTTGGATTGAATGATGAATTAATCCGAGACAATAACCCAGATAGTCCATGGACTGGAAATATTGAATCAATGAAAACTAGAGGTATTTTTGTGAATTTCACTTTCCACTAGGAAGCACTTCTTTTAAATTCACTTAAAAATATTGCAGTTGCAGTAGCAACATTCAAACTTTCGGTTTTTTGTAAATTACCAAACCTTGGTATTGCGAATCTTGAAGTAACCAACTTTTCTATTGCAGTTGAAATGCCATTTGCTTCATTTCCTAAAATTAAAATCCCCTCACTTGGAAGATTTGATTGGTAGATATTTTCCCCATCCATAAAAGTTCCAAAAACAGGAAGATTTGCCTTTTGAATTTCTTTTTCAAGATCCAAATAGTGCACTTTTACCCTTGCAAGCGAACCCATAGTTGCTTGCACCACTTTTGGATTATACAAATCTACCGTTTGCTCATTACACCACAATTGATCAACACCAAACCAATCGCATAATCGAATAATCGTACCTAAGTTTCCAGGGTCTCTAACGGCATCTAAGGCAACTATTAATCCGCTTGAAATAGGTTTTTCTGTTTCCGGAATTGCAAATAAAGCCAAACAATTATTTGGAGTAGACAAGCACGATATTTTCTTTAATTCTGATTCAGTAATTAAAGTTTTAGATTCGTTGTTTAGGGATTCAAAAATAGATTCGGTAACATATAAATGCTCTAAAACAAAATTAGAATCCAGTAATTCCTGAATTACTTTTACCCCTTCTGCAATAAATAATTTATGAAGTTGTCTAAATTTTTTTTGTTGCAAACTAGTAATTAGCTTAATTTGGTTTTTACTAACCATAAAAAAATGTACTTTTGGATTAAATTTTGCATCTCTTGAAAAAACACCTTACAAAAATATCATTTATTATTTTAATTCTACTCTTATTTGTTGCTTGTAACACAACAAAACGAGTTGCTGACGGAAAACGCTTGATAATGAAAAACGAGATTTCTGTTGACGGCAAAGAAATTAAAGATGAAAATGTGTTTTTTCAATTGTATCAAAAACCAAACAGTTCCATTTTAGGCTACCGATTAAGATTGAATTTATTTAATCTATCAAAATTAAATGCCGATTCAACTTATGCTTATTGGCTAAATAAAAAACCAAATCGTAAAGCTAATTTATCAAAACTTCTTTCTCAAAAACAAGTTGACCGACTTGGTAAATCATTTATTGTTTCGGGTTGGAGTGATTTTTTAATTAAAACTGGAGAAGCACCTGTAATTTACGATTCTACATTCACTAAAAAATCTCTAAAAAGATTGGAAGCTTACTATTACAACAAAGGATTTTTTGATGTAAAAGCAAATTATACGAGCGATACTACTCAAAAGAAAAAAACCAATATTAAATATCAAATCGCACTAAAAAAACCGTATTTAATAGATAGCGTATCCACGCAAATAGAAACTCCAGCACTAGATTCTTTATACAAAACCAAAGTTGCAAATTCATTAATTCAAAGAAACAAGCAATATGCAACTGTAAATTTAGAAGAAGAAAGAAATCGACTTACAACCGAATTTAGAAACAATGGTGCTTATTTATTTCAGCAGAATTATATTTCCTATGCTTTGGACACTATTAACACCAGTAAAAAGGTTAATGTAAAATTAATTGTAAAAGATTATTCCTACCGAGAAAATGATTCTTCTAAAACCGCCCCTTTTGAATTATATAAAATAAGTAAGGTTGCTATATATACCGATAGAGCAACCAATAAAATAGAAAAGCCAATTAAGGATAGTTTACAATATAATGATTTCATGCTATACAGCGAAAACAAACTTAAATACCGCCCAAAATCAATAACTAATGCAGTATTTATCACTAAAGGAAGTTTGTTTTCTGACATCAATACTCAACTTACTACAAAGTATTTAAGTAATCTAAGAGTATTTAATTACCCTACAATTGAATATAAAATTGACCCAAAAGACAGCAAAGCATTAGTTGCAAATATTTATTTAAAACCTAGAGATAAATTTAGTTTTGGGTATTCAGCCGATTTTATTCATTCTAATATTCAAGATTTTGGTATTTCAGGTAATACTTCACTTGGAATTCGAAATGTTTTTAATGGTGCCGAAACTTTCCAAATCGGATTTAGAGGAAATGTTGGAGCTTCTAAGGACTTGGCAAATCCAAATAATAATTTCTTTAACATTTCTGAAATTGGAGTTGACGCCAAATTGAGTTTTCCTAGACTTTTTTTTCCATTTAATCTGGATAAGATCATTGAAAAAAGTATGATTCCTTCAACGGTAATTAGCGTGGGTTATGCTAAACAAACAAATATTGGATTAGATAAACAAAATTTCACTAGTTCGTTTTCATACAATTGGACACCAAAACCAAATTCATCTATAAGACTTGATTTATTTAATATTCAATATGTAAATAATTTAAATACAAGCAATTATTTCAATATATATCAATCTTCCTATACCGCTCTAAACACAATTGCAAATAATTACGCTTCTGTAAATCCAAATTATTTTTCAACTGATACGAATCAATTAATAATTGAAAGTGGAACTTCAGGTTTTACAGCAGATGCGTTAGCAAATCCTAGTATAATTTCATTAACCGAAGATGACTTAAAATCTATTCGAAGCATTGAAGAGCGTCGAAAAAGATTAACCGAAAATAATTTAATTTTTGCAACAAGCATTAGCTATTCACAAACAACTAGAAAAGATCTTTACGATAATTCATTTCATGCGTTTAAAACCAAATTTGAATCGGCAGGAAATTTTCTTTCTTTACTAGCAAGAATTTCAAAGCAGCTGAACAATCAAGGGGAAGTAAGTACCTTTTTTGAAGTGGAATATTCACAATATTTAAAAGGAGAAGTAGAATATATTAAACATTGGCCATTACCTGGCAAAAAAGTTTTTGCAATAAGAAGTTTTGCCGGATTGGCAATTCCATATGGAAACTCCAATAGTATACCGTTTTCTCGAAGTTATTTTTCGGGAGGTTCAAATGACATTAGAGCATGGCAACCATACAGCTTAGGGCCGGGAAAAAGTGGTGGATTGAATGATTTTAACGAAGCAAATTTAAAACTTACTTTAAGTGCAGAACTTCGCTATAACATTTTTGGAAAATTTAATGGAGCTTTATTTGCCGATGCTGGAAATATTTGGAATGTTTTTGACAATGTTGAGGATGACACCTATACCTTCAACGGAATAAGTTCGCTAAATTCCATTGCATTAGGAACAGGAGTTGGTCTTCGATATGATCAAGGGCTATTTGTTGTGCGTTTTGATGTAGGATTTAAAACTTACAATCCTGCAAATTCAGAAAATGAAAAATGGTTTAAAGAAATTAATTTAGCCAAATCAGTATTAAATATTGGTATAAATTATCCGTTCTAATTTTAGAAATTATTACTTTTGTAAACTTAATTTAAAAAATATAACTACAAGATGTCACACAACATTAAACCGGGAGTTGCTACAGGAGATGAAGTTCAAGCTATTTTTGCTTATGCAAAACAAAAAGGATTCGCATTACCTGCAGTAAATGTAACAGGATCCAACACTATTAACGGAGTATTAGAAACAGCAGCAAAATTAAATGCTCCTGTAATTATTCAATTTTCTAATGGTGGTGCCCAATTTAATGCTGGTAAAGGCCTTTCAAATGCTGGTGAAAAATCAGCTATTTCTGGTGGTATTGCTGGAGCAAAACACATCCATACTTTAGCAGAAGCTTATGGAGCTACTGTTATTTTACATACCGATCATTGTGCAAAAAAACTATTGCCTTGGATTGATGGTTTATTAGATGCCTCTGAAAAACATTTTGCAGAAACAGGAAAACCATTGTTCTCTTCACACATGATTGACTTATCTGAAGAGCCAATTGAAGAAAATATCGAAATTTGTAAAACCTATTTAGCTCGTATGAGTAAAATGGGAATGACCCTAGAAATAGAACTAGGAATTACTGGTGGT
The DNA here is from genome assembly GCA_945872875.1 of Flavobacterium psychrophilum. GTDB lineage: Bacteria > Bacteroidota > Bacteroidia > Flavobacteriales > Flavobacteriaceae > Flavobacterium > Flavobacterium psychrophilum_N. The sequence continues at coordinate 3,808 of CAMCBB010000075.1, read as the reverse complement.
GAAGAAGATGGAGTAGATAACTCTGATGTGGACAGTTCAAAATTATACACACAACCATCCGAAGTATCCTATGCATATGAAGAATTATCTAAAATAAGCCCAAGATTTACTATTGCGGCTTCTTTTGGAAATGTGCACGGAGTATACAAACCAGGTAATGTGAAATTAACTCCAAAAATCTTGAAAAATTCTCAAGATTATGTTCAAGAAAAATTTAATACTGGTGCAAATCCAGTCGACTTTGTCTTCCACGGAGGATCGGGTTCAACATTAGAAGAAATTAGAGAAGCTATTTCTTACGGAGTTATCAAAATGAATATCGACACCGATTTACAATTTGCTTTCACTGAAGGAATTCGTGACTATATGGTAAATAATATCGAATATTTAAAATCTCAAATTGGAAATCCAGAAGGTGCTGATGTTCCAAATAAAAAATATTACGATCCAAGAAAATGGGTTCGTGAAGGAGAAGTAACATTCAATTCAAGATTAGAGCAAGCATTTGCTGACTTAAACAATGTAAACACATTATAAAATTACGGGTTACGAATTACGAAACTTTCATAATTCATAATTCATAATTTATAATTCATAATTATAAACTATGGCTTGGTTTAAAAGAACAGAAAAAGGAATTACAACCGCTACTGAGGATAAGAAAGATGTACCAAAAGGACTTTGGTACAAATCACCTACTGGAAAAATTGTAGATGCCGATGAATTGGAACGCAATCTTTGGGTTAGTCCAGAAGATGGTTTTCATGTTAGAATAGGTAGTAAAGAATATTTTGAAATCTTATTTGACAATAATGAATTTAAAGAATTAGATGCCAAAATGACTTCGAAAGATCCTCTTGGATTTGTGGATACAAAAAAATATTCTGATAGATTGAAAGATGTAATGGACAAAACCAAATTGAAAGATGCGGTAAGAACAGGAGTTGGAAAATCGAAAGGAAAAGAACTTGTAGTTTGTTGTATGGATTTTGCTTTTATTGGTGGATCTATGGGAGCTGTGGTTGGAGAAAAAATTGCTCGTGGAATTGATTATTCTATCAAAAACAAAGTGCCGTTTGTAATGATTTCTAAATCGGGAGGTGCTCGTATGATGGAAGCAGCCTATTCATTAATGCAATTAGCAAAAACTTCAGCAAAATTAGCGCAATTAGCAGAAGCTAAAATTCCATATATTTCTTTATGTACCGATCCTACAACTGGAGGAACTACTGCTTCCTATGCAATGCTTGGAGATATTAATATTTCTGAACCAGGTGCATTAATTGGATTTGCAGGACCTCGTGTGGTAAGAGATACAACTGGAAAAGACTTACCTGAAGGATTTCAAACTGCAGAGTTTGTATTGGAACACGGATTTTTAGATTTTATTGCTCCAAGAAAAGAGCTAAAAGACAAAATCAATTTATACATCGACTTGATATTAAATCAAGAAATTAGATAAGATTAATGTTGATTCAAATAAAAAACACAAAGCTTTGCTTTGTGTTTTTTTATATCTAAATATTATTTTCTATTCAATTACATTCCGCTACGAATAGCTTCAACTGGATCTAATTTTGAGGCCGAAATTGCGGGTAAGATTCCAGCAATTAGTCCAATTAAGATTGCTAATCCGGAACCTAACATAACATTAGAGAAGCTTAATACAAATTCAAAATCAAGCATTTTGGTTAATCCCATTGATATAAACCAAACTAATAAAATTCCGATTAAACCTCCTATTAAACACAAGATTACAGCTTCGAATAAAAATTGAAAAAGTATAAATCTATTTTTAGCTCCTAGTGATTTTTGAATACCAATTAAATTCGTTCGTTCTTTTACAGAAACAAACATAATATTGGCCACTCCAAACCCTCCTACGAGTAGAGAAAACCCAGCGATAATCCACCCACCTAAATTTAAATTAGCGATTATTCCATCTAACAAATCAGTAAATCCTGATAAAACATTAATGAAAAAATTATCTATTTCACCTGTTTTAACCCCTCGCAATGCTCTTAATTTTTGAGCTAATTCAGCTTTAAAAGCATCCATATCAATTCCTTTCTCAGGTTTTATAAGTATTACAGGCGTATAATAATTGGTGTTATCACCATACAACCTACGCAAGAAATTTACTGGAATAAAAACCGAAGTGTCGTTACTATCACCAAACATTCCCGCACCTTGTTTTTTTAACACACCAATTACTGTAAATCGACGCCCATATAAACGCACCTGTTTGCCAATTGGATCTGTATTTTCAAATAAACTATTAGCCAACTCATCACCAATTACCACAACTGGTGTCCCAGAATTGGATTCTGATTCGTTATAAAACCTACCATTTGAAAACTCCAAACCTTGAATATCAATAAATTCATGTGAAACCGGAACTACATTAACACTACTAACCGATTTGGTTTCGTATTTTATAGTTTCCATATTTACAAACAATTGATAACACATTTCTTGTGCATGTGGCATAGCCGATTTTAAATACTCATATTCGGTGTAAGTAACATCTGGAAACTGTTCCCTTTTCCATTTTGGAACAGAGGTTGGACCAAAAGAACCACTGAATAAGTAAATGGTATTTTTATCTAAACTACTTAAATCTTTTTTGATTTTTCTATCCAACGAATCTACGGCAGCAAGCACTGCAATAATTGAAAATATACCTATAGTAACGCCAAGTAGCGAAAGTAAAGTTCGCAACTTATTGTTTCTTAATGCGTTCATTGCAAACCCAAAACTTTCTTTTAGTAAACGAAGGTATACGAGCATAGTAGCTAATTTTTCTTTATCAAATTTAGTTTATTAGTAATTAGAAAGTGGTATTTGTTACAAAAATAATAAGACTTATTTTTTCAATGTAGCATTATTGAAATAGGTTCTTATTCTCATCATATATTGGACTTTCTATATTCAAGAAATTTAATACACTATGAAAAACATGGTATTGTGAAGCCGATTTAACAGACTTAACCTTTTTTGATCCTTCTGAAGTCCATACAATAAAAGGAATTTCATATTGTTCCTTAGGTGCAATACTTAAAGGCAATCCGTGCATATACAAGTTTTTTTCACCTAATGATTCTCCATGATCTGAAACAAAAATCATAGAACTTTTATAGTCTTTCAATTCTTTTAAATCAGTAATAATTTTAGATAAAATATAATCGGTGTAAACAATGGTATTATCGTAAGCATTAATCAGTTCTTTTTGCGAACATTTTCCTAATTCAACGCTATTACAAACTGGTTTAAATGTTTCAAATTGTGGCGGATATTTCTTGCTGTAAGTCGGCCCATGACTTATACTAGTGTGTAATACAATTAGTACTTTATTTTTTTTACTTGATTGAATTTGTTCTTTCAATCCTTTTATTAGAAATTCATCAAAATTACAGCTTTCTCCTTCACAATTTGGATTCAAAAATGCCCTATCCTGATAGTTTTTGACGTGAATTGGGGGTGCACCCCAATTGTTAGATCTCCATACCACCTCAACATTATTTCTAAATAAATAATTAGGCAAAATTTCATATAAATCACCCGAATCAGAATGCGACACAATTCCCTTCACCCCTGCTGTAGTATAAGTAGCGCAAGAAGTTGCATTTAAATGAACTACATTCGATATTTTTGAAAGAAGTGGATTGGTATTTTTATCATATCCATATAAGGAGAAATTCTGACTTCTAGCCGATTCCCCAATTACCAAGACCACAACCGATTTTTGATTGTCTTTTATGATAGCATTTGGTAAAATTATTTCTTTCTGATTTTTCTGATATTGATG
>CAMCBB010000074.1 GCA_945872875.1 Flavobacterium psychrophilum | reverse complement strand
AATTTTTGTAGCTTTTTTGTTTTTTAATAATTCCGAATACACTTTGTCAACGCTCATTCCAGGTATAGAGTCTTTTTTTAAGTCGAGGTGACTCCAGCGTTGTTTTTGAATTTCAGTTAATGCTGTTTTTTTTGCAACAAATGTGCTTTTTTGTTGAGCCGTTGCCGCTGAAACAGCTAAAATTGCTATTGCAGAGAAATAAAATGGATTAAATAGTTTCATATTGTTTGATTAATTTGATAATTGCGATAAAAATATTGTCTTTTACTAAAATTTCCGAAAGGATTAACACTAAATTAAGATGTCGGCACAAGTGAATATTTCTTTTATGCGGACTCCTTTTTCAGTTTTTTCTACGGTTATGATTTCGTTGTGGGCGTCGTGTTCTAAAAACAAATAATGGTTTTTTTCTGCAGCATCCAATAAAAATTTAGATTTTTCGGGCATGGTAAGCAACGGTCTTGTGTCGTAACCCATAACATATGGAATTGGCACATGACCGGCTGTTGGCAATAAATCGGCAGGGAAACAAATCGTTTTTCCTTGGTATTGAATGTAGGGCACCATCATTTTTTCGGTATGGCCATTAACTAAATAAATTCCGAATCCCAATTCTGATTTTTCTATAAAGTCGCTGCCTGATTTTCTTATAAAGTTAAGATGTCCACTTTCCTGCATCGGAATGATATTTTCTTGTAAAAATGAGGCTTTCTCTCTTGGATTTGGTATAGTTGCCCATTCCCAATGGTCTTCATTGGTCCAGTATTTTGCATTTTTAAAAGCTACTTCGTAACCAGTTCTTTCTTTGTTCCAATTTACACTTCCACCACAGTGGTCAAAATGCAAATGCGTCATAAAAACATCGGTTATATCGTCACGATGAAATCCATATTTTGCCAAAGATTTATCTAAGGAATGCGTTCCCCATAGCGAATAATACCCAAAAAATTTCTCCGATTGCTTGTTTCCCATTCCCGTATCTATCAGAATTAAACGGTTTCCATCTTCAATTAACAAGCACCTTGCGGCAATATCAATAAGATTATTTTCATCAGCAGGATTGGTTTTGTTCCAAATGGTTTTTGGCACCACCCCAAACATTGCGCCACCATCAAGCTTAAAATTCCCGGCTTCAATAGGGTAAAGTTTCATGTTTTATTGAATTTTAAGTGTGCAATTTAGAAATAAGTTCGCTTAATTTGACGCAATAATCAATTTTTTCTTTAGAATTATTCGTTATAAAAATGTTATAGGTTGTGGAAAAAATAGATAATTGTAGTAACTTTGCCCTTTATTTAGACAAAATCAAAATAAGCAAGTTGATTATGTTGCTTAAAGACGAATAAAAACAACAATGTTATGATAAAAGTTTCAGATACTGCAAGTAAAAGAATTTTTTCGATGATGCAGGAAGACGGATTTGATCCAACCAAAGATTTTGTTCGTGTTGGCGTAAAAAGCGGCGGCTGCTCTGGGCTATCTTATGAATTAAAATTTGACAAAGAAACACACGAAAACGACAAAGTTTTTGAAGACAACCAAGTAAAAATTGTGGTTGAAAAGAAATCATTTTTATATCTAGCCGGAACAATTTTAGAATTTTCAGGCGGATTAAACGGTAAAGGTTTTGTGTTTAATAATCCGAACGCGAGCAGAACTTGTGGTTGCGGGGAGTCTTTCTCACTTTAGTAAAAAATATGTCAAAATATACCGAAGAAGACTTAAAAGTCGAATTAGAAAATAAAGAATACGAATATGGATTCTATACCGAATTGGATTCGGAGACTTTCCCTATTGGATTAAACGAAGACATTGTTCGCGCTATTTCTAAAAAGAAAGAAGAACCTCAATGGATGACCGATTGGCGTATTGAAGCATTTCGTGCATGGGAGCAAATGACTGAGCCAGAATGGGCAAATGTGCATTATGAAAAACCAAATTTTCAGGCCATTTCGTACTATTCGGCACCTAAAAAAGCAGATCCAAATAAAACCCTTGACGATGTAGATCCGGAGCTTTTAGCGATGTACAAAAAGCTAGGAATTTCGCTTGACGAACAAAAAAAAATGAACAATATCGCAATGGATATTGTTGTAGATTCGGTTTCGGTAGCTACCACTTTCAAGAAAACTTTAGCCGAAAAAGGAATTATTTTTATGAGTATTTCTGAGGCAATTAGAGAATATCCAGAATTGGTTCAAAAATATTTAGGAACGGTTGTTCCGCAAAAAGACAACTATTATGCGGCCTTAAACTCGGCTGTTTTTTCTGACGGGAGCTTCTGTTATATCCCAAAAGGCGTAAGATGCCCAATGGAATTATCTACTTATTTCCGAATCAATCAAGCAGGAACAGGGCAATTTGAAAGAACCCTTTTAGTTGCCGATGAAGGCAGTTATGTTTCCTATCTTGAGGGATGTACGGCGCCAAGTAGAGATGAAAACCAACTGCATGCTGCGGTGGTTGAATTGATTGCTTTGGATGATGCCGAAATTAAATATTCAACTGTTCAAAACTGGTATCCAGGGAACAAAGAAGGAAAAGGTGGGGTTTATAATTTTGTTACCAAAAGAGGGCTTTGTGAAAAAAACGCTAAGATTTCTTGGACGCAAGTTGAAACCGGTTCTGCCGTAACCTGGAAATATCCATCATGTGTTTTGAAAGGCGATAATTCAATTGGCGAATTTTACTCGATAGCAGTGACCAATAATCACCAGCAAGCCGACACTGGAACAAAGATGATTCACTTGGGTAAAAACACCAGATCTACCATTATTTCTAAAGGAATTTCTGCAGGAAAATCACAAAATAGTTATAGAGGATTGGTTCGAATTAGTGCCAATGCTGAAAACGCACGTAATTTTTCTCAATGTGATTCGCTATTGATGGGCAACAATTGTGGCGCACATACTTTTCCATATATCGAAAGTAAAAATGCTTCCGCAAAAATTGAACACGAGGCAACCACTTCAAAAATTGGAGAAGACCAAGTATTTTATTGCAATCAACGCGGTATTCCAACCGAGAAAGCCATTGCATTAATTGTAAACGGATTTAGTAAAGAAGTATTGAATAAATTACCAATGGAATTTGCAGTAGAAGCACAAAAATTATTAGAAATTTCGTTAGAAGGTTCTGTTGGATAATATTGTTTAAAGTTTAAGGTTTAAAGTTGTCAAATCGAATAAGATTAGTAACTTTAAGTAAAAAATGGCAACAATAACTCGATTTGAAGATCTAGAAATTTGGCAAGAAGCTAGAAGATTGGCAACTGAAATTAATAAAATTTGTATTGAAACCGAATTAAAAACAGATTATAGATTTAAAGATCAAATAAAAGCATCATCAGGCTCGGTTATGGATAATATAGCTGAAGGATTTGAAAGAAATGGGAATATAGAATTTAGACAGTTTTTATCTATTGCAAAGGGTTCTGCGGGAGAAACAAGGTCACAATTATACAGAGTATTGGATTTTAATTATATAAACCTAGATAAATTCAATCTATTAAAAAATGATTTTGAAAATTTAAGTGGGAAAATAAACAATTTTATATCATATTTAAACAAGAAAGATTTTAAAGGCACTAAGTTTCAGTAAACTTTAAACTTTAAACTTTAAACAAAAAAACTAATGTTAAGTATAAAAAATTTACACGCTTCAGTAGAAGATAAAGAAATATTAAAAGGGATTAACCTAGAAATTAATGCAGGAGAAGTACATGCAATTATGGGACCAAATGGTTCCGGAAAAAGCACGCTTTCTTCTATTATTGCTGGGAATGAAAACTACGAAGTTTCAGAAGGAACCCTGCTTTTAGACGGAGAAGACATCTCCGAATTAGCCCCTGAAGAAAGAGCGCATAAAGGAATTTTCTTATCGTTTCAATATCCTGTGGAGATCCCAGGAGTTTCGGTGACTAATTTCATTAAAACAGCTATCAACGAAAAGCGCAAGGCAAATAAACAAGAAGAAATGCCGGCAAATGAAATGCTGAAAATGATTCGCGAAAAATCAGAATTGTTAGAAATGGATCGTAAGTTTTTATCTCGTTCTTTAAACGAAGGTTTTTCAGGAGGAGAAAAGAAACGAAATGAGATTTTTCAAATGGCCATGCTAGAGCCAAAAATTGCAATTCTTGACGAAACCGATTCAGGGCTAGATATTGATGCACTTCGAATTGTTGCAAATGGTGTAAATAAATTAAAAAATGAAAACAATGCTGTGCTAGTAATCACGCATTACCAACGCTTGTTAGATTATATTATCCCTGATTTTGTTCATGTATTAATGGATGGAAAAATAGTAAAATCGGGTGGAAAAGAATTGGCCTACGAACTAGAGGAAAAAGGATACGATTGGATTAAAAACGAGTTGGTATAACATGGATTTGAAAGAAAAATTAGTATCCTCGTTTATGGCTTTTGAAGAACAAATTGATGTTCATTCAACGCTGCACGATACGCGTACAGCTGCAATAAAAAACTTTGAAAATAAAGGATTTCCTACAAAAAAAGAGGAAGCTTGGAAGTATACATCCCTGAATTCGATTTTAAAAAATGACTATTCTGTATTTCCAAAAAACGAAAATTCTATTGAATTTGCCGATGTAAAAAAATATTTTCTACATGAAATAGACACTTTCAAAGTGATTTTTGTTGACGGAAAATTTTCTTCTTTTTTATCTTCTACAACTCATGATGGTTTGGATGTTTGCTTAATGTCATCAGCTTTAACCAAGCCAAAATACAAGATGGTTATTGACGAATATTTTAATAAAATAGCCAACAAAGAAGAATCGTTAACCTCTTTAAATACTGCATTCGCAAACGAAGGTGCTTATATACACATTCCAAAAAGTAAGGTAGTTGAAAAACCTATTGAGATAATTTATTTTTCTACTGGAGTAGAAACCGCATTAATGTTACAGCCAAGAAATTTGGTTGTGGTTGGCGAAAATGCGCATGTACAAATTATTGAAAGACACCAAAGTTTAAACGAAAATCCGGTGCTAACGAATTCGGTAACCGAAATTTTTGCTCAAAAACGCGCCATTGTAGATTACTACAAAATTCAGAATGACTTGCAATCTGCCAACCTGGTTGACAACACCTATATATCTCAAAAACAAGAAAGTAGAGTTACAGTACATACCTTCTCATTTGGAGGAAATATCACTCGAAACAATCTAAATTTCTATCATTTTGGTGAGCGAATAGATTCTACTTTAAAAGGAATTACTATACTTGGAGACAAACAACATGTAGATCATTTTACTTTGGTAAATCATTCTTCACCGAATTGCGAAAGTCACCAAAACTATAAAACCATTTTAGCTGATAGCTCTACAGGTGTTTTTAATGGTAAAATATTTGTTGAAAAAGAAGCTCAAAAAACAGATGCTTTTCAGCAAAATAATAACATTTTAATTGGAGATAAAGCAACAATTAATGCCAAGCCACAACTAGAAATTTTTGCTGATGATGTAAAATGTTCACACGGCTGTACCATTGGACAATTAGACGAAAGCGCAATGTTTTACATGCAACAACGCGGAATTCCCAAGAAAGAGGCAAAGGCATTATTGATGTATGCGTTTTCTAATGAAGTTATTGAAAGCATCAAAATACCCGAATTGAAGCAGCGAATTACTAAAATTATCGCGACTAAATTAGGCGTTAATTTAGGTTTCGATTTGTAGTTATTTTATACTTTTCACGATCGTACTTAAAAACCCGTTAAAGTCAAATTTTTCACTTAATCCAAGGTGAACAATTACTAAATCTTTGCTTGGGAATATAGCAACCATTTGTCCTTGATAACCGCTTGCATAGTACATTTCTCTTGGCACATCTGGGAAATATCCTCCAGCGTTTAACCAGAATTGTGCACCATATCTTCCGTTAGAAGTGTTGGTAGGTGTAGCTACATATTTGGCCCAACTTTCGTCAAATAATTGCTCGCCATTCCAGTTTCCTTTATGAAGGTATAACAAGCCTAGTTTTGCCCAATCTCTTGTAGTTGCCCAACCATAAGAAGAGCCTACAAAATTTCCGGCCATATCGGTTTCAATTACTGCCGAATGCATGCCTATTTTATCTAATAATGCGCTGTACCAAAAATCTAAATATTCTTGATGTGTTTTAAATTGATTTCTGATAATTCCGCTTAATAAATTGGTTGTTCCCGAAGAGTAATTCCAATGGGTATTGGGTGCGAATGCAGCTGGTTTTTCCAACTGAACTCTTGGCATATCTTCTGCATTAAATAGCATTTTGGTGGCATCACAAATCTTATCGTATTTTTCTTCCCACTCCAATCCAGAGTTCATGTGAAGCAAGTCATTTACAGTGATTTTAGCACGATTATCATTTTTCCATTCAGTAATTACTGCAGGTTTATTAATGTCTATTTTACCTTGTTTTTGCAATATTCCAAATAGCGTTCCGGTGATGCTTTTAGTCATCGACCAACCTAATAATCTTGAGTTTTTATTGAAATTTGTATCGTATTTTTCAGCAATAATTTTGTCTTTATATATTACAAGAATGGCACGAGTACGTTTAGATTTTTCACCCTTTTTATCAAATGAATTTGCTACGGCTCCATTTAATTTTTTGTAATCAATGTTAGAAAAAAGGGTATCTTTAGGTTCATTATCGCCATAAGGAAAGGGCAAATCGATTTTGTTTTTATGTCTTTTGGGAACTTCGTAAGGTTTGCTAGTGTCAAAATCATCGTTAATTAAGGTTGCCCCCAATCCTTCTCTATGTATTGCTTTGCGCTCCATGATTCCGTACACACTAGAAGTAGCAAATTTGCCCGCTTCATTTATTGCATTTGTAGCTAATTTTACTAACGGAATATCATTATCTCCTTGCTCAATTACTTGCAACGGACGGTTGTCTAAAAAATGACCTGACGCCGAGCTTTTCGCAGAAAAACCAGATATTAAGTTTAATTTAGGATAGGTTGTTATTCCAAAATAAACCAAAAAAACAATTACGGCAAGAGCAAAATAGTTAAGAAATTTCTTCATTTTTAATGTTGATTTGGACTGCAATTTAGGAAATTATGTTTCAATAAATAATTGAAATAATAATTAACAACTCTTTGCTGAAATAATCTGCAATTTTATTACTTTTGTATTTAGAAAAATTCTAAATAACAATGTTGGACATACAAAAAATACGCGCTGATTTTCCCATACTTTCACAGAAGGTAAATGGAAGACCGCTCGTATATTTCGATAACGGAGCTACTTCGCAAAAACCAAAAGTCGTTATTGATGCGATTTCCAAATATTACGAAGAATACAATGCAAATATTCACCGTGGAGTTCACACTTTAAGCCAATTAGCAACTGACGCGTATGAGGTTTCTAGAAAAAAAATCCAAGAGCATATTAATGCAAAATTTTCTCATGAAGTAATATTTACATCGGGGACCACACATGCCATTAACATGGTTTCAAGCGGGATTTCATCTATGATTCAAGCTGGCGATGAGGTATTGGTTTCGGCATTAGAGCACCACAGCAATATTGTTCCTTGGCAAATGTTATGCGAACGAACGGGAGCTGTTTTGAAAGTAATTCCGATGAATGAAAAGGGAGAATTAGTGCTTTCTGAATACGATAAATTACTATCTGATAAAACTAAAATAGTTGCAGTAAATCATATTTCCAATGCATTGGGAACTATAAACCCAATTGAATATCTTATTGAAAAAGCGCACCAATATGGCGCTGCAATACTAATTGACGGAGCCCAAGCAACACCTCATTTAAAACCAGACGTTCAAGCATTAGATTGTGATTTTTATGTTTTTTCTGGCCATAAAATTTGTGGACCTACAGGAGTTGGTATTCTTTATGGAAAAGAAGAATGGCTAAATAAATTACAACCTTTTCAAGGTGGTGGTGAAATGATTGCAACAGTATCTTTTGAGAAAACAACATATGCTGAATTACCTCATAAGTTAGAGGCTGGTACGCCAAATATTGAAGGCGGAATTGTACTTGGAACAGCAATAGATTACCTTAATGAAATTGGCTTTGAAAACATTGCTGCCCATGAGCAGGAATTGTTAGATTATGCTACTGCAAAATTAATGCAAATAGAAGGATTAAAAATTTATGGAACGGCAACAAATAAAGCATCTGTTATCTCTTTTAATGTTGCAGAAATTCATCCGTATGACATTGGAACGATTATAGACAAATTAGGAATTGCGGTTCGAACAGGTCACCACTGTGCCCAACCCATAATGGATTATTATTCAATACCGGGAACGATAAGAGCCAGCTTTGCTTTTTATAATTCCAAGGAAGAAATAGATATATTTGTAGACGCCCTGATTAAAGTAGTAAGTATGTTATCTTAAAAAAACAGTATGAAAACAATTGCACTTTTATTTCTGACGCTTTTTATGGCAAAAGGGTGTTCTCAAGATGAGAAAAAAGACCTTGCTAATGCTGATATTGTATATACTGCTTCCTCTAGAGGGTATTACCAGAAAATTATAGTTCACAACCAAGAAATCACCATTTCTAAAGACAGATTCGAAGAAAGTCCAGGAGTCACTTATAAAATATCTGAAGCAAATTGGAATGAGTTAATTAGCTTGCTTCAAACGGTAAAATTGGATAGTTTGTCTACCTATAAAGTTCCAACACAAAGGCGATTTTATGATGGTGCCCCTATAGCCAATTTAAAAGTAACTTATAAAGAAAAGG
>CAMCBB010000073.1 GCA_945872875.1 Flavobacterium psychrophilum | reverse complement strand
AAATAAACCTGGCACAACAAGTTTACCTTTTGAAATGAAAACTTATTCTCTTGGCGTTCAAGGAGTAATTAATGCAAATAGACTTTTAGGGTTGGAAAAACAATTTGGTAGATTTGGTATGTTACTTCATGGAGGTTTTCAAGTATCTCAAATGTCACCTAATACTGAAGACGAGTTGAATCCTGCTAATCCTGCAGATGTTGTTCGTTACCACAATTCAGGATTAAAAGAATATAACATAGGATTAATGTATGGATTTTCCCCGCAATATAGAATATATAATAGAATATCATTAATAGGTGATATTTCTATTGTAAATAGTTTTAGACAGCACTTTGCATGGGACGGAGCTTATTCAGACTCTAAAAACAATTTATCTGGACAATTAGTTACAATGTCATTAGGCTTAACTTATTCGATAGGCAAGGACAAAATTCACGGTGATTGGGCTTTAGTTCAAGATAAAAAAATGGAGCAAATCGAATCGATGAAAAAAAGAGTTGAAGATATTGAGACTTTAATGGGTGATATGGATAAAGATGGTGTTGCAGATTATTTAGATCAAGAAAACAATTCTGTTGCTGGAGTAGCTGTTGACACTAGAGGTAAAATGGTAGATATTAATAAAAATGGTGTTCCTGATGAATTAGAAAGATATATAGAGAATAACCAAAAAGAAGTTTATAATACTCAAAATGCTAATACAATTATTCAACTTATTAATGAAGGTTATATCTGCGCTTACTTTGAAACTAATAAAGTCAATCCAACTGATATTTCTTCTCCTGGAATTGATTTTATTAGAACTTTTCTTAAAAATAACAGAAAAGCATCTGTTGAAATTTTCGGGCATGCAGATGAAATTGGATCAAATGAAAGTAATATAAGTTTAGCTGAAGGTCGTGCAAGTGCTGTCAAAGCTATACTAATTAAAGCTGGTATTGAAGAATCAAGAATTAAAGTAATTTCAAAAGGTGAAGATCCTTCTGTTCAAGTTGATTCTGAAGGCGCTAGAAAACTAGTAAGAAGAGTAACTTTTAAAGTTAAATAATAATTTAAAAAACCTCTGCATTAGCAGAGGTTTTTTTTACTTTTTAATTACCAATTAATAAGAGCTATTTCTAAATATACTAAAGCATTAAAAGCTACGAGATTCTTAATAAACACTTATAATGTAAATCTAGTTCATTAAAATAAACTTATCTCTATTTTAAACTTCAAAATGATTTATTATTTTATTATTTTTTTTAAAAAAATAATAAAAGAGTATTTTTAATTTATAAATTTGAAACAAAGAGAAAGTTTGTTAAATGTGACAATGTATTTAGAATTCAATTTATAAGATTTAATGTTTTTTTCTTTAAAGAATATAAAAAATTAAATTAAAATTCCTTGAAAAAATAAATGGGTCATTTATAATAACTTAATTACTAATCTTCGTCTTGCTCGCTATCTATTTCTGTTGGGTTTTCATTAGAAACAGAAGTTCTAATTTCAGTATGTCTTATTTCACCTCCAGTAGTACCTGTTTTTTGTGCAAGATATACCCCAATTGATGCCAATACTATTGCAGTATAGCTTGTTATTTTCGCTCTAGAATTATTCTTTAAATTTAAATATAATCCTGCAATTGAAATTGCACCTAAAACATATAAAACTATAGCAAGTTTTTCTGCAATTTCTTCATGTTCGTGGATAATTCTTTTGCCCACATTTGGCATTTCTTCCACTAGCTCCTCTGCTCCTTCTCCAGTTGACATAGAAGCTATTGCAAAAATTGCGGCAACAATAAACAGCCCGTAGGCAGTATTAATTACGCTTTTATTTTTTAATACAACTCCAAAAAGTAGGATTCCCAATCCTAAAATTAATCCAATAATAGGAAAGTGGTTTACCACCATGTGTAGGTGTGCATCATTCATGATATAAAGAATTTTAAATTAGTTAGTTACTATAAAGTTAATAAAATAATTTTACATCAAGGGATAATTTTTAATGTTTAGTACCATTATAAAAATAAACTAAATAAACAATTGAAAATATAGTAATCATACTACAATAAACCATTGTATTTTCTAATAAACCATTCGCTTGCAAGTGTAATTGAAATAAGAAGCAATAACCAAAACCAATCTATTAATGGTGTTTTTTTGATAATTGCTTTTTCAACTGCCTTGTAATTAGGATTTTCAAGTAGATTTTTTATTAGTATTTCAACTTGATATGGCACATATACCACTCCCCTTGTTTGGGATGCTAATTGCTTTAATTTGGATAAATCTGGGTTGACAAATTGTTTTTCAATATCAAAATCAATAATTTCAAATGTGTTTGAATAAGAAGTATTTGAATTCAATTCTTTTAATGTAAAGGAATAACTACCAGAAGTTAATCCATCTAAATTGACTTTAAAATTAGAAGTCGCTTTTAATAAATCATACTTCTTGATTTTTTTTGTTTTTATATTAGTTACTGCTATTGTTAATCTTGCTTTTTCATCTAATTCATAATTTTTATTGAAATATTGCGCAGTAATTTCAATAGATTCGCCCGAATTATAAAACCGTTCGTGATTTACAATTAGTGATTTTCTAGAATCATTTGAAGCTAAAAACTGAATGGTTTTATCAATAAAAACATCAAATTCATCAAAAGATTTTTTACTTACAAAACTTTCTGCGCGCCACTTCCAGATGTTCTCCCCAAATAAATAGGCACTTCGTTTTCCTAGATTTTCAGAATAAGCTAATAATGGAGCATTTATGGAAACATTTCGAATGCTAGAATTCAATAATACAGAAACAGTTGGTTTGGTTGTAATTGTGCCAAAAGGATTTTCTAATGGAGGAAAATTTTCGAAACCTAAATTATCAATAGCAAACAAATTAAAATTAGTATTGAAATTGGCTAAATAATCTTCTTTTTGGGAAGACATTTTGAATTCAAAATCAGATTGGTATTGATTTAAAAAATTAAAATCAGTTTTATTACCAGTAATAATAAATGAGTTTATTTTAAAATTTTTATTTAACTCAAATACTGATTTAAATTCGGCTGTAGGTTGATATAATATAAGTACATTATAATTTCCAATAGCATTTATTTGATTCGGCTTAAAGATGGTAACCTTGCGTTGAACATTGGTTTCAATTGAGCGTTTTATAGCACCTAAATCAGGATGATTAACTGTAGAAATTATTGCAATTTCTGATTTTTGATCAAGCACTTCAACTGCAAATTTCTTACTATTATTGTAGGTGTTTTTCTCTGTTTCTGATGATGTGATTTTAGCGGTATATAGCTGTACTCCTGTTTTATTTGCAGGTAATAATACATTTACAATTTCTGATTTTTTATTTGGTGAAAAAGTAATACTCTGACTTATAAAAGTTTCATTTCCTTGCGAGATAGTAAATTTAGCAGAAACTGATTTACTACCAGCATATTGTAAAAATACCTCTGCAGGGAATTTATTCTTATGAAATGCGTATTTATTTACATTTATTGTATTTATTTTTAAATCCAAATAAGTTGTCGTATCACCAACTACAATTGGGTAAACTTTATTATTAGAATCAAAACTAAAAACATAATCACTTCCCGATGTTTGATTTCCATCTGTAATCAAGACTGTAGGAAAAGTTCTATTCTTGTAAATGCTTTTTAAATTGTCTGCTACAAGATCAATTTTAGTTTCTTTTCCTTTAAAATTAAAAGATTCGGCTGATTGAAAATCGGAATCAAAACCATAAGATTGAACGTCAAATTTTTGTTTTAAATCAGAATTAGAAATCAGTTTTTCATAAATATCTTTTGCAGATTTAGCAGCTTTTAAGTCGGTTATAGAAGCCGAATTATCAACCACAATTGGAAGCGGTGTTTTTATTGTTTCAAAAGAACTTCTTGTAATGATAGGGTTTATCAATAACAATAAGATCCCAAAAACAGATATAAAACGCAAAAAAGCCAAAAGCTTGGTTGTTTTAGAACTGCTCTTGGCTTTATAAAAATATTGAAAATAAGATAATCCACTTGCTATTAAAACAGAAAGAAGAATTAATAAAACAGTAGATGTATTCATTATTTGGTTTATTTCAAAATTCTGTTTGAACTCATTGCGGCTATTAGGTTAACATTCCTCCGCATACATTTAATACTTGCCCAGAAACATAAGCACTCATATCTGAAGCAAAATACAAACAAGCATTAGCAACATCTTCGGTAGTTCCTCCACGTTTTAATGGAATTGAATCTCTCCATCCTTGAACCACATCAGCATTTAATTTAGCTGTCATTTCAGTTTCAATAAAACCTGGTGCAATTGCATTGCAACGAATATTTCTAGACCCTAATTCTAAGGCAATAGATTTTGTAAAACCAATCATACCAGCTTTGGAAGCCGCATAATTTGCTTGACCCGCATTACCCTTCACTCCTACTACGCTACTTATGTTTACAATAGAACCACTGCGGTTTTTAAGCATGATTTTTTGAACTGCCTTGGTCATATTAAATACCGATTTCAAGTTGATTTCAATTACTTTGTCAAAATCTTCTTCACTCATTCGCATTAATAAATTATCCTTGGTTATTCCAGCATTGTTAATTAATACATCTACCGTTCCAAAATCTTCTAATACGGAATCAACTAATTGTTGCGCTTCATTAAAATCAGCAGCATTTGATTTATATCCTTTTGCTTTAACACCTAAAGCGTTTAATTCATTTTCTAAAGCCATGGCAGATTCTGCAGATGAACTATAGGTAAATGCTACATTAGCACCATGTTGTGCAAATACTTTTGCAATTCCACTTCCTATTCCACGACTTGCGCCAGTTATTATAGCGACCTTTCCTTCCAATAATTTCATATGAATAATAGTATTTATTTTGTTTATTGAATTGCAAATATAAGAAATACAATTAAAGTAGTTTAGTTGCAATTTGGAATTAAATACGTTATATTGCTTTTAATTATATTTAAAAATAATCAAGTCAATAAATTTTTATATTGCATTAGATTAAACCTATTTAAACTTTTGTAGTCCTAATAGATAAAGATAAAATAATCCTATGAAAGTATTAAAGTATTTATTTTTAGCATCAATCACATTAGTATCTTGTAGCAAATCAGATGATTACCAATCTGTTCAAGATTATCCCAATGTAAAAGCGGCTTTTGGTTCAAAAATTGATTTAGATAACTTATTAAATTATCAAAATCAATTCATTCCGTCCTACATTACTAAAGACAATTCATTTGTAAATCCTATTACTAATAAAGGTGCAACTTTAGGTAGAGTATTGTTTTATGATAACAAATTATCTTCTAATAATACTATTTCATGTGCTAGTTGTCATCAACAAGCTAATGCTTTTAGTGATGTTGCATTAGCTAGTGTAGGTGTTAACGGAACAACAGGAAGACACGCAATGCGTTTAATAAATTCAAGATTTTCAAATGAAAGTAAATTTTTCTGGGATGAAAGAGCTGCGTCATTAGAAGCTCAAACTACGCAACCAATTAGAAACCATGGAGAAATGGGATATAGTGGAACAAATGGCGATCAATCTTTTAGTGATTTGATTTCAAAACTTAGTAATATTGGCTATTACAAAGAATTATTTCAATATGTATATGGATCTGAAGAAATTACAGAAAGTAGAATGCAACTTGCATTAGGACAATTTATTAGAAGTATACAATCATTTGATTCTAAATATGATGTTGGTAGAGCTTCTGCAAATAATGATAATCAGCCATTTTCAAATTATACAGCGCAAGAAAATACAGGAAAAAATTTGTTTTTAACTGCTCCAGTTTTTGATGCAACAGGTAACAGAACCTCTGGTGGTTTAGGGTGTGCGGGTTGTCATGCTGCACCTGAATTTGATATTGATCCAAACACAAGAAACAATGGTATAATTGGCAGTATTGGAAGTAATACTTTAGATTTATTAAATACTAGATCTCCATCATTAAGAGATTTAGTAAAAGTAGATGGCACAACAAATGGACCAATGATGCATACGGGTGTAATTACTACATTGCAAGCAGCTATTGGACATTACGGAACAATAAATCTTGCACCGGGAAATACTAATTTAGATCCAAGGTTAAGACCAAATGGTTTTGGACAACAATTACATTTAACCGCGCCCGAAGTTAACGCTGTTATAGCTTTTTTAAGAACTTTATCAGGTACTGCAGTTTATACTGATGCTAAATGGGAAAACCCATTTCCAAATTAATTAATTTAATACATAAAAAAAATCCCTACAAATTGTAGGGATTTTTTTATATCAAATAATATTAGAATTAACCTAATACTTCTTTTACCTTTTTACCAATTTCAGCAGGAGAATCAACTACGTGAATTCCGCATTCTCTCATGATTCGCTTTTTAGCTTCAGCAGTATCATCAGCTCCACCAACAATTGCACCAGCATGTCCCATTGTGCGACCTTTAGGTGCAGTTTCACCAGCAATAAATCCAACAACTGGTTTACGGTTACCATCTGCTTTAATCCATCTAGCAGCATCAGCTTCAAGTTGTCCGCCAATTTCACCAATCATAACGATGCAATTTGTTTCTGAATCATTCATTAATAATTCAACTGCTTGTTTGGTAGTAGTTCCAATAATTGGATCTCCACCAATACCTATTGCAGTTGTAATTCCTAATCCTTGTTTTACTACTTGATCAGCAGCTTCATAAGTTAAAGTACCTGATTTAGATACAATTCCAACAGTTCCTTTTTTGAAAACAAAACCTGGCATAATACCTACTTTAGCTTCACCCGGAGTAATTACACCAGGACAATTTGGTCCAATTAATCTACAATTTCTTCCTTTAATATAATCATACGCTTTAATCATATCGGCAACAGGAATTCCTTCAGTAATACAAATGATTACTTTAATTCCTGCATCAGCAGCTTCCATTATTGCATCGGCTGCAAATGCTGGCGGAACAAAAATAATTGTAGTATCAGCTCCTGCTTTTACGACTGCATCTTTTACAGTATTAAACACAGGACGATCCAAATGTGTAGACCCACCTTTTCCTGGAGTAACTCCTCCAACCACATTGGTTCCGTATTCAATCATTTGCTGTGCGTGAAATGTACCTTCACTTCCAGTAAATCCTTGAACTATTATTTTTGAATCTTTATTAACTAAAACGCTCATGTTAGATATATTATATTATTTTTATTTTTTTTGTGTTGCAAAAGTATAAAATAGTAATTAGTATTTTTATTAAAAATTGCTAAATTTCTATATATTTTATTAATTAAATTGGCTCATTTGATAACCTCTATATAATTTGTCATCTTTAATTTCCCAAATGACAAAAAAATGAGCTAACAACATTTCCTCACTAGGATTTTCAAATGTTTTTACAAAATGAGAATAACGCACTGAAACCATTTGGCCTTCGGCAATTATATGTGTAATTCGCATTTTTGATCGAACATATGCTTTACTTAAATCTACAGTTAATTTTAAAACATCTTCACGATCTAATTGAACAAATCCTTTACTGCTATTCCATTCAATGATTAAGTTGGGATGTAAAAATTCATTTACTTCCGACTGATTTAATAGTAAATCATTTTTATAAAAATCTAACACTAATTCTTTTGGTTTCATAATTAAGATTTTTTTAGAAGCTCAGGTAAGCGTTTAATATTAGCTAATTGCTTTAATTTTTCTCTAGATTCCTCAATTGGAGTTCCAAAATAAGATTTCCCTCCTTCAACTGATTTTGTTACTCCCGTTTGACCTAATATAACTGCTTTGGCACCAATTGTTATTCCGCTTGTAGTTCCAACTTGTCCCCACAAAGTGACTTCATCTTCAATGACTACACATCCTGCAATACCTGTTTGAGCAGCAATTAAACATTTTTTTCCTATTATAGTGTCGTGACCAACATGAACTTGGTTGTCAATTTTAGTTCCAGCTCCAATAGTTGTATCACCTGTAACTCCTTTATCAATTGTACAAAGCGCGCCAATTCCAACATTATCTTCTATAATCACTCTTCCACCAGATAAAAGTTGATCAAAACCTTCTTCTCTTTTTTTATAATAAAAAGCATCTGCTCCTAGTATAGTTCCAGCTTGAATAATTACATTATCTCCAATTACACAATTATCATAAATAGTGACATTAGCATGAAGAATGCAATTTTTTCCAATAGTCACATTATTTCCAATGAAACAATTTGGCTGAACTAAAGTACCCTCTCCTATTAGAGCTGATTCAGAAATTGAAACATTCGCTGTAAGAAAAGGTCTATAATGCTTTGTAAGTTTATTGAAATCTTTAAATGGATCATCCGAAATAAGTAAGGCTTTTCCTTCCGGACAAGCAACTTCTTTATTAATCAAAACAATTGTAGCAGCAGATTGAAGTGCTTTATCGTAATATTTAGGATGATCTACAAATACGATATCGCCTTCCGTTACCACATGAATTTCATTCATGCCATAAACTGGAAAATCAGATGCTCCTATATAAGAACATCCAATTATATCGGCAATAACTTTAAGAGATTGTGGTTTAGTAAATTTCATTAAAAAGAAATTTATTCTTTTACACGCTCCATGTAAGAACCTGTAGCGGTGTCAATTTTAATTTTATCTCCTTCATTAATAAATAAAGGTACATTCACAGATGCTCCTGTTTCAACTTTTGCAGGTTTAGTAGCATTAGTTGCAGTATTTCCTTTTACTCCTGGCTCTGCATAAGTAACTTCCAAAACAATAGAAGCTGGCATATCAACAGAAAGAGGCATATCCGTTTCAGTGTTAATTTGAACCATTAC
>CAMCBB010000072.1 GCA_945872875.1 Flavobacterium psychrophilum | reverse complement strand
TATTTCCCAGCTTTAAAAAGAAATTCTTTTTCTTCGGCAGTTAAGGCATCATAACCCGATTGGCTAATTTTATCTAAAATCTCGTCTATTTGCTGTTGGTGTTTGTCTTTAATTACAATCTTACTGGCAGATTTAGTAGAGGGCTTTTTAGGATTAACATGAACTTTTCTGAACGGTGTTTTCTTACTCGGTTGAAACAAATTAACAAAAAAATCCAATACCTTGGATACAAATGTACTTAAATCAGTTCCATTTATTAATAGTTTGATGTAAACAAATCCAAAAAATGCACCTGCCAAATGCGCAATATGTCCTCCCGTATTTTCCGACATAACTTGCATTGCATTAAGCAATAAAATTACTGCGGTTAAATGCCATAGTTTAATAGTTCCAATCAATAATAACCGAATTTGCATTAGAGGTTGATAGGTTGTTGCAGCAACTAAAATTGCCATCACTGCTGCAGAAGCACCCACTAAAGTGGAACTTAAATTCAAGAAATAATATCCTAACACAAAAGCCAAACCAGAAAAAATTGCACTTAGTACATATAATCCTAAAAATTGCTTTTGGGTAAAAAAAGTTAGAAACAACCGGCTTGAAAAATTCAACACCGACATGTTAAAAAACAAATGCCAAAAACCACTATGCAGAAAAGCATAGGTTAATAAAGTGTTTGGGAAATAAACTAAATCATTTAGATTGGAAGATAATATTATCCATTTAGGATACGAAAAAACACCAACTTTAAATTGATAGAAAAAAATCAGCGATACTAGAAAAGCGGCTACATTCCAATAGATAATTCTGTTGGCCACCCCTCCTATTTTATATTGCAATTTAATATCATCGAATACTGTCATATTAATTCCAACGATTGTGTTTAAATTGATTTTTCTTCCAATACCACATCATAATAAAACCCGTTATGGCACCGCCTATATGGGCAAAATGCGCAACGCCAGTACTACCGGCTCCAAATATAGATTGCCCTTTAAAACCTAAAAATAAATCGATTACCAATAATCCTGGCACAAAATACTTGGCTTTGATTGGAATGGGAATGAACATAATTCCCAATTCGGCCATTGGAAACATAAATGCAAAAGCAACTAATAACCCATATATTGCTCCAGATGCACCCACAACAGGAATTTTAGATAACATGGCTGCTTGAACAATAGAATTAAATTGCTCTTGTGTACAATGTGCAGCTTCTAAAATGGTTTTCATTTTGCTTGGAAGAAGATGTCCTTCTGTATCAAAAACCGATTGAAAATTGGCGTTAAGTAAAAGATGCATATCCGAATCTGACAAATTTAAATTGGCAACCTCAGAAAGTAAATTGTGAATTTGAATGTAATTTACAGTTGAATGCAACAAAGCAGCACCCAATCCACAAGAAATATAAAAAAACAAAAACTTGGTTCCTCCCCAAAAATGTTCCAATGCACTACCAAAAGAAAACAAAGCAAACATATTAAAGAAAATATGTGTAATACCTCCATGCATGAACATATGCGTTAAAGGTTGCCATAGCTTGAACTTATCACTTTCTGGATAATACATTGAAAATAAATCAAATGTACCTGGCACAACTTGTGTACCAATAAAAAAAATAATATTAATTATCAAAAGTTGTTTTACAACTGGCGTTATTCTCATCATAAGGCAAATCTTTTATCAATGTCATCCACACTAAGGGTTATGAAAGTTGGTTTTTGAAATGGAGAAACATTAGGCTCCTTACAAGCAAATAAATTATTAACTAAATTTTCTTGTTCTTTTTCTTCTAAATACATTCCGGTTTTAACTGCTAAACTTTTAGCCATTGATTTGGCAATAGTATCATTTTGGCTGAAACTACTATCTGGGATTCCGTCTTGTAAATCACTAACTAATTGTTCTAATACCAATACCACTTCACTTTCGGTGGTATTTGATGGAATACCTAATATATTTAATTGTTCTGATTCCCAATTAAAAACAAATCCTGTAGTTTCTAAAGCGGGCTGTAATTCGGATATTATTTTTAATTCATTTATAGAAAACGAAACCTGTAACGGAAATAACAATTGCTGGCTTGAAGCATGCTGCACAGTCATGTTAGTTAATAACTGTTCGTATAAAACGCGTTGGTGGGCACGGTTTTGATTTATAATTACCATCCCCGATTTAATCTGACTAACAATGTATTTTTTTTGAATTTGATAGGTGTGTTTTGCAACTTGCTCTTCTTCTTTTTCATCAAAAAAAGAAGCCGTTACTTCATCATTTTCAATTGAAAAATTATCAATTTCAAAAGTATCTTGCTTTAAACCTACATACAAACTTTCCCAATTTTGAGTAGTCTCAACCTTTTTATAAGTTGAGGAAGATCCTGCATTTGAAATAGATTGGGTTGGCTTCTCATCTGAGAATGGATTAAAAGTGCGATCAACTTGGACCGTTGGGAAAGCGGCAGTTTTATTTTGGTATTCATAAGGCGTATCCAAATTTGGATCTCTGTCAAAATCTAATACTGGAACGACATTAAATTGACCCAAACTATGTTTTATAGCCGATCTTAAAATGGCATAAAGTGTCTGTTCATCATCAAACTTAATTTCAGTTTTGGTTGGATGGATATTAATATCAATAGTATGCGGCGGTACATTTAAATAAATAAAATAACTTGGTTGCGCTCCATTAGGTAGTAACCCTTCGTATGCATTCATGACTGCATGGTGCAAATAATTACTTCTAATGTATCTGTCGTTAACAAAGAAAAACTGCTCCGCTCTATTTTTCTTAGCAAATTCTGGTTTGCCAACAAATCCTTGAATGCTTAATATATCAGTATTCTCTTGAATTGGGACTAATTTTTCATTTGTCTTTCCAGAAAATATAGTTACAATTCGTTGTCTTAAATTGGAGTTTGGCAAATTAAACATCTCACTTCCGTTGTGATACATTGTAAAATAGATATTTGGATGCGCCAAAGAAACCCTTTGAAATTCATCCAATACATGTCGGAATTCTACCGTATCTGATTTTAGAAAATTTCTCCTTGCCGGAATATTATAAAATAAGTTTTTTACTGCAAATGAAGTGCCTTTTGGTAAAACAGCTGGCTCTTGAGAAATGAATTTACTTCCTTCAATTACAATATGATTTCCTAATTCTTCTTGATCTTGCTTGGTTTTCATTTCAACATGTGCAATCGCAGCAATAGAAGCCAAAGCTTCACCACGAAACCCTTTAGTATGAATGGAAAATAAATCTTCAGCTTGTCTAATTTTGGAAGTCGCATGGCGTTCAAAACACAAGCGTGCATCGGTAACACTCATACCGATTCCATTATCAATAACCTGAATTAATGCTTTACCCGCATCTTTGATTATCAATTTAATGTCGGTTGCTTTTGCATCTACTGCATTTTCGAGCAATTCTTTCACTACCGAAGCAGGTCGCTGTACTACTTCCCCAGCGGCAATCTGGTTGGCAACATGATCGGGAAGTAATTGAATTATGCTTGACATTTTTTTTGGGTTCTGGGTTTTGGGGTCCGAGGACTTAGAAAACAAAGTTAACAAATTTAAGTAAAATCTATTGGTAAATATAGTTAAGAAGGTGTAAAAAAGAAAAACCTATTCGTTTAGAATAGGTTTTATAAATATACCAGTTTATAACTTATTCTTTTTCGGAAATTCGACGCAAATCGGCCATTTTGATTGCGGCAATTGCTGCTTCGGTTCCTTTGTTACCATGAACTCCTCCACTTCTATCAATTGATTGTTGCTCATTATTATCGGTCAATAAACAAAAGATTACTGGAACATCAGTTTGAACATTCAAATCTTTAATTCCTTGGGTTACGCCTTCGCAAACAAATTCAAAGTGCATGGTTTCACCTTTAATAACGCACCCAATCGTAATTACTACATCAACATTTTGGGTAACAATCATGCGTTGCGCTCCGTAAACCAGCTCAAAACTTCCTGGCACATTCCAGCGAACGATATTTTCTTGGACTGCTCCACAATCTAAAAGTGCAACTAAAGCTCCGTTATAAAGGCCTTCAGTAATGTGATCGTTCCACTCTGAAACAACAATCCCAAACCGAAAATCTTTCGCGTTTGGGACTGTGTTTTTATCGTAATTAGATAAGTTTTTGTTAGCTGTAGCCATTTTTATAGTTTTCAGTCCTCAGTTTACAGTGTTCAGAAAAGCATTAATCTGCAAACTGGACATTGAATACTGAATACTAATTACTGCGCCATTCCAATTAAAGCATCAATATTTTGAGCTTCAGGAGTTGCCTCGTATTTTTCTTTTATTTCAGTAAAATATTTTAAAGCTACTGCTTTATTTCCTAATTCTAAAGCAGTTTGTCCAGCTTTGAATAAATATTTAGGTGTTGTAAATTCGTTAGTGTTTAAACGAGCGGCTTTTTCATAGTATTCTAATGCTTTGTTTGCATCATTTTTTTGTGACCACGCATCTCCAATAGCACCTAAAGCAATTGAACTTAAAAAATTATCTTTAGAAGAAAATTTCTCTAAATATTGAATTGCTACATCGTATTTTTTCAAATATAAATTAGCAATACCTACATAATAGTTAGCAATGTTACCAGAATCTGTTCCTGCATATTGCTCAGCGATTCCAACAGCACCTTGTTTTCCTTCAGATCCTTTTAATACTAGATTATATAATGAATCTTGAGATTTAGGATTCGTTGCATCTGCAGCCAATTGAAAGTTTTGTTGTGCTACAAATAAATCAGAAGTAGCTTCTTCTTCTTTAGGCTCTACAACAAATTTTTGATAAGATAAATATCCTATTGTAACAATTACAACTGCCAATAAAGCATTTAAAATGTATTTTTGGTTTTTAGCAACCCAATCCTCAATTTTAGAAGCACCTTGATCAAGTGTATCAAAAGCTTTTGCTGTTGTACTATCTTTTTCGTCTACATTTGGAGTATCCTCAATAAAATTATTATCTAATTTTTCTTCTTTCTCTTTTGGAGTTTTGTAACCTCTTTTATTATAAGTTGCCATTTAATTTAAATTTAGTGTGTGCAAAAATAAAATATTTATTGATAATTAAAAGCGATTTTTATCGATATTTTTCAATAATTTGCAGGCTCCAAAAAAAAGATTAAAATTAATACTGCTTTTTGTAGTATTTGCAAGCTGTAACACATGTTTTTAAAAAAGATATCTCTATTTAATTATAAAAATTTTTCGGAAGCTTCCTTCGAATTTGATGACAAAATAAACTGTTTTGTTGGTAAGAATGGGGTTGGAAAGACCAATGTGCTCGATGCAGTGTTTCACTTAGCAAATGGAAAAAGTTATTTTAATCCGCTTGCTGTTCAAAATATAAAGCACGATGAAGATTTTTTTGTTATTGATGGAGCTTTTGAAAAAGCCAACCGCCAAGAACAGATTGTTTGCAGTTTTAAAAAAGGTCAAAAGAAAATTTTAAAGCGAAATGGCAAAGCATATGAAAAGTTTTCGGATCACATTGGATTTATTCCTGTAGTTATTATTTCTCCAGCCGACAACGATTTAATTATTGAAGGAAGTGAAACCCGAAGAAAATTTATGGATACGGTAATTTCACAACTGGACTCCTCCTATCTACAAAACTTAATTCAATATCATAAAATTGTAAGTCAGCGCAATGCCTTATTAAAGTATTTTGCTCTAAATCATGTTTTTGAAACTGATACTTTATCGATTTATAACGAACAACTAAATGATTTTGGAAATGTAATTTTTGAAAAAAGAAAAGAGTTTATTTCTGCCTTTTTACCCATTTTTAATAAACACCATCAAGCCATCACTGGTTCGGGGGAAGCAGTACAATTAGTTTACGAAAGTCATTTACATGAAAAAGATATATTAACTTTATTTGAACAAAACATAGCAAAAGACAGGGCTTTGCAATATACTTCGGTGGGAATTCATAAAGACGATTTGGTTTTTCAAATTGATTCCTACCCTATTAAAAAATTTGGATCACAAGGTCAGCAAAAGTCGTTTTTAATTGCATTAAAATTGGCCCAATTCGAATTTGTAAAGAAACAATCAGGTGAAAAACCCATTTTACTATTGGATGATATTTTCGATAAACTTGATGAAACTCGGGTTGGAAAAATTGTAGAAATGGTAAATCAAGAAGAATTTGGGCAATTATTCATTTCTGATACGCATCCCGAACGAACCGAAAACATTGTAAAAACTACGCATCAGAGTTATAAAATTTTCAACTTATAACTGTTTGAATTAAATAAAAAAACAAGAGTATGATTACAAAAGAAGCCTTGCAATTTTTAAATGATTTGATTGCTAATAACAATACCGAGTGGATGCACGCTAATAAAAAGCGTTACGAAAATTACAAAAAAGACTATCATCATTTTATTGGCTCCATTCTAACGGAGATGAAGCAATTGGATCCGTTTTTAGAACCATTAGAAATTAAAAATTGCACTTTTAGAATCAATCGAGACATTCGTTTTTCAAAAGACAAATCACCCTACAAAACCAATATGGGAGTTTGGATGTCGCAAGATAGAAACCAAAAAAACGCACCCGGATATTACATTCATTACGAACCGGGAAATTGCTTTATTGCAGGTGGTGTTTGGTGTCCGGAAGCTAATGAATTAAAAAAAATCAGAAAAGAAATTGAATTTTTTCATGATGATTTAGAAGAAATTGTTTCTAATAAAAATTTCAAAAAAGAGTTTGGCCAATTAGATCGTAGTGAAAATAATGTATTGAAAAAAGCACCGAAAGATTTTGATGTAAACCATCCTGCAATTGAATTTTTAAAATTTAAAAGTTTCACAACTACTCATAAAATTAATGAATCTGCATTTACTGAAGCAAATTTCAGCAAAAAAATTGCAGGGCAATTAATTTTGTTAAAACCATTAAATGACTTTCTAAGAAGAGGCTTAGAATCCGAAGAATAAATTCAATTAAAATTCAAATTAAGAAATTCTAATTTAGTTACTTTTGTAAATCACATTTCGAAATTATTTATGCAAATTCAAAATAACTTTTCCTTAAAAAAATACAACACCTTTGGCATTGAAGCGAAAGCAAAACAATTTGTTGCCGTTCATTCGGTTGAAGAATTGAAACAGATTTTAGCAACTCATAAAACGGAAGCCAAATTTATTTTAGGTGGTGGAAGCAACATGCTATTGACTCAGGATATTAATGCTTTGGTTATTCATATTGATTTAAAAGGAAAGAAAATCATTAAGGAAGACAATGATTATGTTTGGGTTGAAAGTCAGGCAGGAGAAGTATGGCATGAATTTGTGTTGTGGTCTATCGATCATAATCTTGGTGGATTAGAAAATATGTCGCTTATACCAGGTAATGTAGGAACTACCCCGGTTCAAAATATTGGTGCTTATGGTACAGAGATAAAAGACACCTTTGTTTCATGTAATACCGTAGATATTGCAACTCAAGAACTAGTAACTTTCACTAAAGCTGAATGTAAATTTGGCTACCGTGAAAGCATTTTCAAACAAGAAGCCAAAGATAAATATGTAATCACATCGGTGGTTTTCAAATTAACCAAACGCAACCATAAAATAAATACCGCTTACGGTGATATTACCAAAGAATTAGAAAAAAATAATATTGTTACCCCTAATTTAAAAGAAGTATCCAATGCGGTAATAGCCATTCGTCAGAGTAAATTACCCGATCCAAAAGAGCTAGGAAACAGTGGGAGTTTTTTTAAGAATCCAATAATACCAAAGGAATTGTATGAAAAAGCACATGCGCAATTTCCTGATATGCCGCATTATGTAGTTTCTGAAACTGAGGTTAAAGTTCCTGCAGGTTGGCTTATTGAACAAGCTGGATTTAAAGGAAAACGCTTTGGCGATGCCGGGATTCATAAAAATCAGGCGTTGGTTTTGGTAAATTATGGCAATGCAACCGGACAAGAAATCTTTGCGGTATCCAAAGATATTCAAGCTACAGTTTTAAATAAATTTGGGATTGCGATTGAAGCGGAAGTGAATGTGATTTAATTCGAAAAATTCACTTGTCATATTTCGTATTTCAAAATTGAATTTTGTAGTTTTGCACTCGTTAAAAAAAAGACAATAAAGCCATTATGCTACTAATTTTACTTTGTTTATTTATTGCTGTTGTAGTTGTTCAATTTATATATTACATCGTTTTTTTTGGTAAATTTTCATTTGCTAAACCACAAACCTCAACTCCAAAGAGATTGCCTATTTCGGTAATTGTATGTGCTAAAAACGAAGAAGAAAATGTAAAAAACTTTATTTCTTTATTAACTCAACAAAACTATCCCGATTATGAAATTGTTCTAATTGACGATGCTTCAAGCGACGATACTTTAGAGTTGTTTGAAGCTTTTGAAAAACAATATTCCAATATAAAATTGGTTAAAGTAGAAAATAACGAAGCTTTTTGGGGAAATAAAAAATTTGCACTTACCTTAGGAATTAAAGCGGCGAAAAACGAATATCTTTTATTTACAGATGCCGATTGCTATCCGGTTTCAAACGAATGGATCAAAGAAATGAGCGCTCAATTTACCATCGAAAAATCAATCGTTTTGGGTTATGGAGCATATGAAAAAATTAAAAATTCCTTTCTAAATAAAATCATCCGTTTTGAAACAATGCTTACTGCGACCCAATATTTTTCATGGGCAAAACTTGGAAAACCATACATGGGAGTTGGAAGAAATATGGCTTATAAACGAGAAGAGTTTTTTAAAGTCCGTGGATTTATGGATCATATGAAAATTAGATCTGGAGATGATGATTTATTCATTAACCAAGCGGCAAATTCTAAAAACACAACCATTTGTTATACT
>CAMCBB010000071.1 GCA_945872875.1 Flavobacterium psychrophilum | reverse complement strand
TACTATCAGTATGTTGCTAAAATGCAAGGTGGTGAAGCTACCGAAGATACTGTAGCGTTTTTGAGATTGGAAAGAGAATATAAAAATGTCCTTTTAGTAGAACAACCAAACACCGATTTTGGCTATTCTATTGCGAGACAATTTTTGTTTGATGTTTTTCATTTAGCGCTATTAGAAGAATTGCAAAATAGCAAAGACGAAATGCTTGCTGCCATTGCTAAAAAAAGTATTAAAGAGGTATTGTATCACACCCGATTTTCTTCCGATTGGATTAAAAGATTAGGCGATGGAACCGAAGAAAGTCATAACAGAATACAAACTGCTATAAACGATTTATGGATTTTTACTGATGAATTATTTCACCAAACTGATGCTGACAAAGCAATGGTTACCGAAGGAATTGGTGTGGATACTTCGTTATTAAAATCGAATTATTACAAAAAAGTAAGCGGTATTTTGGATGAAGCAACCTTGCAAACTCCTGTTGTAGAATATTTTCAAAAAGGAGGAAAGCAAGGAATTCATAGTGAGCACATGGGTTTTATTTTAACCGAATTGCAATACATGCAACGCACCTATCCAAATATGACTTGGTAATCAATAATACTATATGACCGAACAACTCGCAAATATTGATCAAAAACTATCTGAAATTCTGGAAACGGTATCCGATCCTGAAATTCCAGTTTTGTCAATTATGGAAATGGGAGTGGTTCGTTCTGCCGAGTTAAAAAACGGAATAGTTGAGGTAGAAATTACACCTACATATAGCGGATGCCCGGCTATGGATGTTATTGGCGATGATATCAAAGCAGCATTTAGACAGGAAGGTTATGAAGCCAAAGTAGAATTAATTCTTTCGCCTGCTTGGACTACCGATTGGATAACTCCAAAAGGTAGAGCGGCACTAGAAAAATACGGAATTGCTTCTCCATTACCTGCTGAGGCTGATAAAGAAGCACTTCTTGGAAATAAAAAATTAGTTAAATGTCCGCAATGCGGATCCTTAAATACTAAATTAATAAGTCAGTTTGGTTCTACAGCTTGTAAAGCATTTTTTCAATGTGAAGAGTGTTTAGAGCCATTTGATTATTTTAAATGTTTGAAATAAATAGATATGAGCAGTAATTTAATCGAAGTTAAAATTGAAAATAATGTTGCGTGGATTTCACTCAACAGACCTGAAGTTTTTAATAGCTTTAATCGTGAAATGGCTTTGCAATTGCAAAACACATTAGACGATTGTGCTGCAAATTCTAATGTTCGCGCCCTTGTAATTACCGGAAACGGTAAGGCTTTTTGTGCCGGACAAGATTTAAAAGAAGTTACAGATCCGGAGTTAAACCCTGGTTTCCGTAAAATATTGGAGGAACATTACAATCCAATTATTCAAAAAATAAGAACTATTGAAAAGCCAATTATTGCGGCTGTAAACGGAGTTGCTGCAGGCGCAGGTGCCAATATTGCTTTGGCTTGCGATATTGTAGTGGCTACCGAGCAAGCAAGTTTTATTCAGGCTTTTAGTAAAATTGGGTTAGTTCCTGATAGTGCTGGAACTTTCTTTTTACCAAGATTAATTGGTTTTCAAAAAGCATCGGCCTTAATGATGTTGGGCGACAAAGTTTCTGCTCCAGAAGCGCTAACAATCGGAATGATTTATAAGATATTTCCAATAGCAATATTTGAGGATGAAGTAAAAACACTGGCTGAAAATTTAGCTCAAATGCCAACTAAAGCCATAGGATTGACAAAAAGATTGTTGAACCAATCGATGAGTAATAATTTAGAACAACAATTACAGCTAGAATCTGATTTGCAAATTGAGGCTAGCTCATCTTATGATTATAACGAAGGTGTAACCGCTTTTGTTGAAAAAAGAAAACCCGAATTTAAAGGGATTTGATTAACGATTGAAGATTAACGATTTTTGAATTAATGTATATGAAACCAATAAATTTAGAAGATAGATTAATTCAATTTTCAGTAGATATAATTTTAATGTGTAATAAAATTGAGAAATCATTTACATCTGAACATTTAGCTAAACAATTAATTCGTTCAGCAACATCTTCGGCATTAAATTATGGTGAAGCTAGAAGCGGAGAATCTACAAATGATTTTTTGCATAAAATGAAAATATGTTTGAAAGAATTAAGAGAAAGTTTTATTAATTTAAAAATTCAAAAAGGAGCTGAATTAATTTCTGATGTTGACCTTTTGAATAAATTATTAAAAGAGAATGATGAATTAATTTCAATTTTTGTTGCTAGTATAAAAACGGCTTCTATAAAAAAATAGATTTGAATATAAAGATGGACGAAAAAACTCAAAAATCAGAAATCGTTAATCAGCAATCGTTAATTAACATTGCAGTAATCGGTTCCGGAACCATGGGAAGTGGCATTGCGCAAGTTGCTGCTACTGCTGGTTGTAATGTAAAATTATTCGATTTAAATCAAGAAGTTTTATCCAAAAGTAAAAATGCTTTGGAAGTTTCTTTATCTAAATTGGTTGAAAAAGAAAAAATAGATTCAGCTGAAAAAAGTCGCATCCAAGGCAACATTTCTTATGTAAGTTCCATGAAGGAATTAGCAGATTCTGATTTGGTTATTGAAGCCATAGTTGAAAATTTGGAAGTCAAGCGAAAAGTTTTCTCCGAATTAGAAGAACTGGTCTCAAAAGACACCATTCTGTCATCCAACACCTCGTCACTTTCAATAGCTTCCATTGCTGCGTCATGTAAAACTCCTGATCGCGTTATTGGAATTCACTTTTTTAATCCGGCACCTTTAATGCAATTGGTGGAAGTCATTCCTGCCGTGCAAACAAGCAACGAAGTGTTAGAAAAAGTGGTGCAAATAATCTCCGATTGGAAAAAAGTAGTAGCTGTTGCCAAAGATACGCCCGGTTTTATTGTAAATCGAGTTGCGCGATCTTTTTATAGTGAAAGCATCCGAATTTATGAAGAAGGAATGGCCGATTTTGCTACGATTGATTGGGCTTTAAAGACGGAAGGCGGTTTCCGAATGGGACCATTTGAATTAATGGATTTCATCGGGCATGATGTAAATTATATTGTAACCGAAACAGTTTTTAATGCTTTTTATTACGATCCAAAATTTAAACCTTCTTTCACTCAAAAAAGGTTGTTAGAAGCAGGGTTTTTAGGAAGAAAAACGGGAAGAGGTTTTTATGATTATTCGAAAGAATTACCAAAACCTTCTGAAGATAAAGCATTGGCAAAAGCAATTTTTGAACGTGTGATAGTAATGCTAATAAATGAAGCAGCTGATACTTTGTTTTTGAATATTGCTTCCGCAAAAGATATTGATAACGCCATGACCAAAGGTGTAAATTATCCGAAAGGTTTATTAGCATGGGCGGATGAAATCGGAATAAATTGGTGTGTAGAAAAACTAGACGCTCTTTATAATGAATACCACGAAGATCGTTATAGATGTAGCCCAATACTAAGAAGGTTTAAAGTTTCAGGTTTAACGTTTACAACCGAAACTTTAAACTTGAAACCTTAAACTTGAAACAAAATGGAAGGAACCAAAATACCATACAAAATGTTAAGCCAAGACCCCTACAGTCAGTGGTTGGGAATAGAAATATTAGAATGCGAAATTGGGCGATGTAAAGTGGCGATGACCGTTCGCAAGGAAATGCTGAACAGTATGAATAAAGCACATGGGGGAATTACGTATTCTTTGGCAGACACCGCTTTTGGATTTGCAGCCAATACCCATGGAAAGTTTGCAGTTTCAATAGAAACATCCATAAATCATATTGAAGCAGTTAATGAAGGGGATTATTTAGAAGCCGAATCGGTAATTGAAAAAGTAAATAACAAATTAGGATTCAATATTATTGAAGTAAAACGAGGTGATGAAATGGTAGCGCTTTTTAAAGGCGTTGTGTATCGCACTCAAAAAGAATGGGAAGAATAAATTAACGATTGAAGATTAACGATTTTTGACCCGAGAGCTTTGCTCGAACTGGCGAAGCAATTTAGAAGTTTCTAAAAATTCAGCAATCAAAAATCGACAATCAGCAATCAAATAAATCATTATGGAAGCATATATTATAGACGGAGTTCGTACTCCAATTGGAAGTTATCAAGGAACGCTAGCGCCAGTTAGAGCAGATGATTTAGGAGCATTGGTAATAAAGTCGGTTACCGATAAAAACTCTGCTATTCCTTTAGATGCATACGATGATGTAATTCTGGGTTGCGCTAATCAAGCAGGTGATGATAACAGAAATGTGGCTCGAATGTCGTTGCTTCTTGCAGGCTTGCCGTATTCAGTTCCAGGAGAAACCGTAAATCGTTTATGTAGTTCGGGTTTGTCGGCAATTATTCATGCAAGTCGCGCTATAAAAGCGGGCGACGGACATGTTTTTATTGCAGGTGGAGTAGAGAATATGACGCGTGGACCGTTGGT
Source organism: Flavobacterium psychrophilum (assembly GCA_945872875.1). Classification (GTDB taxonomy): domain Bacteria; phylum Bacteroidota; class Bacteroidia; order Flavobacteriales; family Flavobacteriaceae; genus Flavobacterium; species Flavobacterium psychrophilum_N. The sequence goes on along the minus strand of CAMCBB010000071.1, from coordinate 4,429 downwards.
GGTTTCTAAACCCTCCTCTGCTTATGGAACCGATTCTAAAATGTACGATTCTAGTTTTGGTTGGCGTTTTGTAAACCCTAAAATGCATGCACTTTTTGGAACGGATGCAATGGGAGAAACGGCCGAGAATTTAGTTGAAAAATACAATATTACTCGTGAAGATCAAGATGCTTTTGCTTTGCATAGCCAACAAAAAGCAGCTGCTGCCCAGGCATCAGGAAGACTAGCTAAAGAAATAGTTGCGGTTGAAATTCCGCAACGAAAAGGAGATGCCTTACTTTTCTCGAAAGATGAATTTATAAAGCCAGCTACTTCCATGGAAGGGTTATCCAAATTACGACCTGCCTTCAAAAAAGACGGAAGCGTAACTGCAGGAAATTCTTCGGGGTTGAATGATGGTGCTGCAGCAACGATTATTGCTTCTGCGGAAGCGGTACAAAAATATAACTTGAAACCTATGGCGCGAATAGTAAGTTCGGCTGTTGTGGGAGTAGAGCCAAGAATTATGGGAATCGGACCTGTGGAAGCTTCAAAAAAAGCACTTGAAAAAGCAGGTTTAACTCTAGATCAAATTGATATTATCGAATTGAATGAAGCTTTTGCAGCGCAAAGTATTGCTTGCATTCGCGAATTGGGATTGCAAGACAATGACCCAAGAATAAATCCAAATGGTGGCGCTATTGCAATAGGGCATCCACTTGGAGTAACCGGAGCTAGAATTTTATATTCTGCCGCATTAGAATTGCAATTAACCCAAAAAAGATACGCCTTAATCACCATGTGTATTGGCGTTGGACAAGGTTATGCAGTAATTATTGAAAGAGTATAGATTAAAGATTTTTGACCCGAGAGCTTTGCTCGAAATGGCGAAGCAATTTTTAACTTTTTTGAATCAGCAATCAAATAGAAAATATGATTAAGACACAACATTATGTACTTGGAAAATGGACTTCAGCAACGGGAGATGGTAAAGCTTCTTATGATGCCGTTACCGGCGAATTTATTGCAGAAACTTCGGTTGAAGGATTAGATATTCCAGCTATTTTACACTACGGAAGAACTAAAGGCGGTGAAAAATTACGCAAAATGACCTTCCAAGAACGCGGAAATATGATTAAAAGTTTGGCGATGTATTTAACCAAACGTAAAGAAGCGTTCTACGAAATTAGTTACAGAACCGGTGCAACTCGTGTTGATTCATGGATTGATATTGAGGGAGGTTTCGGGAATTTATATGCGAATGCATCGTTACGAAAATTATTTCCTAATCAGCCGTATCATGTAGAAGGCGATCCAATTGATTTGTCAAAAGGGGGTCGTTTCATGGCACACCATATTTTGGTTCCCAAAAAAGGAGTTGCTATTCATATCAATGCATTCAATTTTCCTATTTGGGGAATGCTAGAAAAATGTGCGGTTAACTGGATGGCCGGAATGCCAGCCGTTGTGCTGCCAGCACCTGTAACTGCTTACTTGACGGAAGCCGTAGTGAGAGAAATTATAGCTTCGAATATTTTGCCGGAAGGCGCCTTGCAATTAATTTCAGGTACAGCCAAAAACATATTTGATACTGTTGAAAGTCAGGATGTAATTACATTTACAGGATCAGCAGCAACAGGAAGATTGCTAAAAGCACATCCTAGAATTATTGAGGAAGCAGTTCCGTTTACGATGGAAGCCGATTCATTGAATGCATCCATTTTAGGAGAAGATGCTGTTCCAGGCACACCCGAATTTGATTTATTTATCAATCAAGCGCGAAGCGAAATCACAGTTAAAGCGGGTCAGAAATGTACCGCTATTCGGAGAATGATTGTTCCAGAGAAGTTGATTGATGAAGTGCAAAATGCCCTTTCTAAATCGTTGGATAAAGTGACTGTTGGTGATCCAAGATTGAAGGAAGTGCGCATGGGTGCTTTAGTTAGTAAAGACCAAGTTGAGGTGCTTAAAAATAGAGTTTCGGAGTTAACTAAAACAGCCAAATTAGTTTATGGCGATTTAGAAAAAGTGAATCTAATTGGTGCCGATGCTAAGGGCGCTTTTGTGAGTCCGATTTTACTTCGCGAAGACAAACCATTACAAAATTTAGCCGTTCACGAAACCGAGGCCTTCGGACCAGTTTCAACGCTAATGCCTTATAAAAATTTAGAAGAAGCAGTTGAATTAGCTCAATTGGGTAAAGGTTCATTGGTTTCTTCAATTGTAACTAATTCTGATGTTATTGCTAAAGAATATGTAGTCAATGCCGCCTCGCATCATGGAAGAATTTTAGTACTGAATCGCGAAAATGCAAAACAAAGTACCGGTCACGGTTCGCCATTACCATTATTGGTTCATGGTGGTCCAGGGCGTGCTGGTGGAGGAGAAGAGATGGGTGGAGTTCGCGGAATTACGCATTACATGCAGCGTTGTGCCATTCAAGGTACACCAACAACCTTAACAGAAATTACCGGAATTTATCAAGCGAATTCAGCTTATAAAGAAATCACACAACATCCGTTTCAATACCATTGGGAGGATATCCAACCCGGAATGTCTTTGCGTACTCACAATAGAACCGTTACCGATACAGACATCATAAATTTTGCCAACCTTACTTGGGATCATTTCTATGCCCATACCGATATTACTTCGTTGGACGGAAGTATTTTCAAGAAAAGAACGGCGCACGGTTATTTCATTTTGGCCGCTGCAGCAGGATTGTTTGTGTATCCAAATAAAGGTCCGGTAGCCGCCAATTACGGATTGGAAGAATGCCGTTTCTTACGCCCAATTTACCACAACGATACCGTTTATGTGCGCTTGACTTGCAAACAAAAAGTAGATCGTGATGTGGCTTCTGCCGAACATTCTAGCGGAATTGTAAAATGGTTCGTAGAAGTTTTTGATACTAACGATGAGTTGGTTGCTGTTGCTACAATTCTAACCATGGTGCAGAAAAAGCAAGAAGTTTTTGTGGAAATGACCGAGGAGAAAATAACAGAATGCATAAATAAATTAACCGAAAATTCGAAACCAAAATGGGGAACGATGACGCCACAACACTTAGTTGAGCATTTGGAATTTGGTTACCGAATTGCATCGGGTGAAATTCAAGATTTTGATATTACCACTCCCGAAAAGATTTTAGATAAAGTGCACAATACACTTTATAATTATGAAAAAATGCCACAGAATTTTGATTTTCCATTAGCCGAAAAATCAAAAATAAACGAGTTAAAGCATTCTGATTTAGCGGAAGCAAAAGAAAAAATGATGCAAGCTCGTTCTCAGTATCTTGCTTATTTCAATCAATACCCAGATGCACTTTTAAAAAATGCTGTTTTTGGTGAAATGAACCGTTACGAATGGTATTTATTAGAACGAAAACATTTGAACCATCATTTTGAACAGTTTGAAGTACTATAAATCTTTAAACCTTAAACTTTAAACAAAATATGAGCGCATACGTAAAACATAACATAGAAAACAATATTGCTACGATTGAATTTTTTCATCCCGAGCAAAATTCATTACCCGGAACTATCTTGGCGCAATTGGCAAATACGATTACCGAAGTGGGAAACCTTCCCGAAGTAAAAGTCATCATTTTAAAAAGTGGTGGAGAAAGAACCTTTTGTGCAGGAGCAAGTTTTCAAGAATTAGTTGCCATAAACAATGCCGAAACAGGGAAAGTATTTTTCTCGGGTTTTGCTAATGTTATCAATGCGATGCGCAAATGTCCGAAGTTCATCATCGGTCGTATTCAAGGAAAAACTGTGGGTGGCGGAATAGGAATTGCAGCGGCTACCGATTATTGTATGGCAACAAAATTTGCAGCTATAAAATTATCCGAATTAAATGTCGGAATCGGACCATTTGTAGTTTCACCTGCAATTGAAAGAAAAATGGGAGTTTCTGCAATGTCACAAATTGCAATTGATGCCAATTCTTTTTACGATGCCAATTGGGCAAAAGAGAAAGGCTTGTTTGCTAATGTATTTGAAAGCATTGAAGAAATGGATGAGGCAGTTCAAAAGTTCGCTGAACATTTATGTACTTACAATCAGGAAGCCATGCTCGAAATGAAAAAAGTATTTTGGCGAGGCACCGAAGATTGGGATAATTTATTAGCCGAAAGAGCCGCTATTAGTGGAAGATTAGTGCTTTCTGATTTTACAAAAGAAACGTTGAAGAAATTTAAATAGGTTAAAGGTTTGAGGTGTTAGGTATATGAAAAAAACCTAAAACCGAGAACCTAGAGCCCATAACCTAATATAATGATATACGAATTCAAAGGATTTATTCCGGTTGTTCACGAAAGTAGTTTCATCCATCCGCAGGCTGCGGTTACGGGGAATGTGATTATTGGAAAAAATGTATATGTTGGTCCTGGTGCTGCCATTCGTGGCGATTGGGGAGAAATCATCATTGAAGATGGTTGTAATGT
>CAMCBB010000070.1 GCA_945872875.1 Flavobacterium psychrophilum | reverse complement strand
GTTCCTTCTTTTAATAAATCTGGAGCGTCTAAGATTTTTTTATCTAATGTTATTTGCTCGTAAGACTCTGTATTCATGAAATGAAACTGATCTCCTTCATTATATAAATATTGAAAAGTTTGAGTTTCAACACGAATGTCTTCAATTTTATGACCCGCAGAAAAAGTATTATCTAATACTTTTCCGTTAGTTAAGCTTTTTAATTTTGTTCTAACAAAAGCTGGTCCTTTACCAGGTTTAACATGAAGAAATTCGATGATTTTATAAATATCGTGATTGAATTTAATACATAATCCGTTTCTAATATCTGAAGTAGATGCCATTTTTATATTTGTTTATTGTTAATTTATTTTTAATAACCTCCTGAATATCCTTTCATGATTCCACGAGAGGAATTTCTTATAAAATCTAATATTTCGTCACGCTCAGGAGAAACTGCCATTTCAGCTTCAATAATACCTACAGCTTGAGAAGTATTGTAATTTTTTTGATAAAGAATTCTATAGATATCTTGAATTTCTCTAATTTTTTCTGAAGTAAACCCTCTTCTTCTCAAACCAACTGAATTGATTCCTACATAAGATAAAGGTTCTTTAGCAGCTTTAGTATAAGGAGGTACATCTTTACGAACCAATGATCCACCAGAAATCATTGCATGATCTCCAACATGAATAAACTGATGTAATGCAGCTAATCCACCAATTATGGCATAATTACCTACAATAACATGTCCTGCAAGTGCTACACCATTTACAATAATTGCATTATCACCAATATGACAATCGTGAGCAATGTGTGCGGTTGCCATGATTAAACAATTGTTTCCAATTTTAGTTTGACCAGATGCAATAGTTCCTCTATTAATTGTAACACATTCTCTAACGGTTGTATTATCTCCAATAATTGCAAGGGAATCTTCACCACCAAATTTTAAATCTTGAGGTACTGCAGAAATTACTGCCCCCGGAAAAATATTGCAATTTTTTCCAATACGAGCACCTTCCATAATGGTTACATTTGAACCGATCCAAGTTCCTTCTCCAATTTCTACATTGTTATGAATAGTTGTAAATGGTTCAATTACAACATTCTTAGCGATTTTGGCCCCAGGATGAACATAGGCTAATGGTTGATTCATATAGTGTTATATTTTTGGTAAATGTAATAGGTATTTTTTATATAAAAAACTGCCTTTCAAATTTATTGTTTTTTAGCAATTTGGGCCATCAATTCCGCCTCAGCAACTAACTTTCCATTTGCATAAGCATTAGCTTGCATGTGACAAATTCCTCTTCTTATTGGAGTAATTAATTCACATTTAAAGATCAAGGTGTCACCAGGTAATACTTTATGCTTGAATTTCACATTATCTATTTTCATGAAATAAGTTAGGTAGTTTTCGGGATCTGGAACCGTACTTAATACTAATATCCCACCGGATTGCGCCATAGCTTCAATAATTAAAACGCCAGGCATAACTGGTGCATCAGGAAAATGTCCCACAAAGAAATTTTCATTCATGGTTACATTTTTCATACCAACCACATGTGATGTAGACATTTCAATGATTCGATCAATTAATAAAAATGGAGGTCTGTGTGGTAAAATATTCATAATTTGATGAATATCCATTAAAGGCGGTAGATTTAAATCATATACCGGTACTTGATTTTTTTGCTCTATTTTAATCATTTTAGACATTTTTTTAGCAAATTGAGTGTTTACAAAATGACCTGGTTTATTAGCAATAACTTTACCCTTAATTCGCATCCCTATTAATGCTAAATCACCAATTACATCAAGTAATTTATGACGCGCAGCTTCATTAGGATAATGCAAAGTGAGGTTATCTAAAATTCCGTTTTCTTTAACAGATATTTGATCTTTTCCAAATGCTTTTTTTAGACTTTCCATTGTTTGTGCAGATATTTCCTTATCTACATATACAATAGCATTATTTAAATCACCTCCTTTAATCAAACCTTCGTTTAGTAGGTTTTCTAACTCATGTAAAAAACTAAAAGTTCTTGCATCAGATATTTCCGATTTAAAATCGGCTATATTTTTTAGTGTTGCATTTTGAGTTCCTAATACTTTAGTTCCAAAATCGACCATAGTAGTAATTTGGTACTCATCCGAAGGCATTACAATAATCTCACTTCCGGTGGTTTCATCTACAAATGAAATTACTTCTTTAACCACATAATATTTTCGTTCTGCGTCTTGCTCAACAACACCAACTTTTTCAATTGCTTCAACAAAATATTTTGAAGAACCATCCATAATTGGTGGCTCCGACTCATTTAATTCAATAATTACATTATCAACATCAAGACCAACAAAAGCTGCTAATACATGTTCAGAGGTTTGAATTTTTACTCCAAGTTTTTCAAGATTTGTTCCGCGTTGTGTATTTACAACATAATTTGCATCAGCTTCTATTATTGGGCATCCTTCTAAATCAACTCTTACAAAAGTAAATCCATTATCTATAGGTGCAGGCTTAAAAGTCATTTTAACTTCTTTGCCAGTATGTAATCCAACACCTGTAAGTGAAATCTCACTTTGAATGGTTTTTTGCTTTACCATAATTTAATTCTATTTGTATAAATTTTATTCTAATTTCTTTTTTAATGCATCAAAATCGGATACGATTTTTGGTAAATTTCTGAAATGAACATACGATTTACTAAAGTCACCATAAGTAAAAGCGGGAGATCCTTGAACTACTTCTCCATCTTTCAATGATTTTCCAATTCCGGATTGTGCTTGAATTCTTACATTATCTCCAATTGTAATATGTCCAGCAACTCCAACTTGACCACCAATCATACAGTTTTTACCAATTTTGGTAGAACCTGCAATTCCGGTTTGAGCAGCAATAACGGTATTTTCTCCAACTTCTACATTATGCGCAATTTGAATTTGATTATCTAATTTTGCACCTTTTCTAATAATTGTCGAACCCATTGTAGCTCTATCGATAGTAGTGCATGCGCCAATCTCAACATCATCTTCTAAAATTACATTTCCAATTTGTGGAATTTTACTGTAAGTTCCATCTTCATGCGGCGCAAAGCCAAACCCATCAGAAGCAACAATAGCTCCTGAATGTATAACACAGTTATTTCCAATTTCGGTTTCAGAATAAACTCTAACACCTGCAAAAAAGACACAATTATCTCCTATTACTACATTGTCTCCAATAAAAGTATTTGGGTATATTTTTACATTATTTCCAATTTTTACATTCTTCCCAACATAACAAAAACTACCTAAATATAAATCATCACCATAAGTAACTCCTTCTGAAATAACAGAAGGTTGTTCAATCCCCGATTTCATTAATTTAACTTGATTGTAATATTCTAAAAGTTTGGAAAAAGCTTGATAGGGATCATCTACTTTAATTAAAGTAGTGGTAATTGGATTTTCTGGTTCGAAATTTTTGTTTACAATGGTAACCGTTGCCTGGGTTGTGTAGATATAATTTTGATATTTTGGATTGGACAAAAATGTTAAAGATCCAGGAATCCCTTCCTCAATTTTAGCCAACTTGCTCACTTCAGCATTAGGATTACCTACTACTTCGCCGTTTAAAATACCCGCAATTTGTTCTGCTGTGAATTTCATTTAATCAAAATTATACTCCAACTAAATTTGATGGAATAAGAATAGTGGCAAAAATATGAAAATTAATTTAAACACTAGATATCTAAGAGTACTTTTGGGAAACAGATGTAATATTTTATTACCGATTTAGAAAGTGCTTTTACCTGTAATTGATCTGAAGAATCAACTAGATTTTCAATTTCTCCATCTTTTTTCAATATGCTTATAGGTTCGCTTTCTTTATTATAGGCTTGGTTTTTCAGTTTTCCTTTAAAAACAAAATAGTTAGCTTCTTTATCTGTTAACGAATACAAACTGGTTATTTTATTTTTATACTGTATTAATAGTTCGGCATCTACTTTTTCATCCAGTACAATTATTTTCAATAAATCTCTATTGATAATCATTTTACTTAAAGAACTTAAAACAAAATCGGAATGAAATTGCCAAGATTTTATCGCTCCAAGTACATCATAATCATCTAATTGTGAAAAGGTAATTAGTTCATTTAAATTAAATGTGTCTGTGGTAATCTTATTATTCAGGAAAAAGGATAGCGGTTTACTACATTCCAAATGTGCTCCTTTTTGAGTCAATTCTTTGGCTCTTTTGAGTATTTTAGTTAAAGTGATTTCGGCTACAACAGATGTTTTATGCAAGTAGGCTTGCCAATACATTAATCGTCTTGCTACTAAAAATTTCTCTACAGAAAAGATACCTTTTTCTTCAATAACAAGTACATCATCTTGTACATTCATCATTTGAATCAATCGATCGCTGTTGATGTTTCCTTCTGCTACCCCACTATAAAAACTGTCGCGTTTTAAGTAATCCATTCGATCCATATCCAACTGACTTGAAATCAACTGAAGCATAAATTTACGGTGGTATTCGCCTTTAAAAATTTGAATGGCTAAATCTAATTTTCCTTCAAATTCTTCATTTAATGCATTCATGAATTTAAGTGAAATTTCTTCGTGATGCACTTCTTCTACAATACTGTGTTCCATAGCATGACTAAAAGGTCCGTGACCAATATCATGAAGCAAAATGGCAATATATAAAGCATTTTCTTCTTCGTTTGATATAGCAACTCCTTTAAATCGGAGGGTTTGAACTGCTTTTTGCATAATATGCATGCAGCCTAAAGCATGATGAAATCTTGTGTGATGTGCGCCAGGATAAACCAAATAAGACAATCCCATTTGAGATATTCTGCGTAAACGCTGAAAATAAGGATGCTGAATTAAATCGTAAATTAAGGAGTTGGGAATGGTAATAAACCCATAAATTGGGTCGTTGAAAATCTTGAGTTTATTGGTTGCAATCACAATAGAATCGGTTATTTTTTATATCACAAATGTACTATTTTTTTGAATAATAATTATTGGAATGATCCTCAGTTAAGATTATGCATGATTGATTATTTTAATTCTTTTACTATCTGCATAAATAATTAGGAAAAATAAAAAAATAACATCTAAATTACCTTTAAAATTATCACATTCATAAATCGACTTTATTTATATAAAAATTATAATTTGTTAATATTATTTTGAATTTGCAATTGATAAATTTGCCTAAAATATATTAAATTATGAAAGTAGGAATCGATAGCATTTCAATAGATCTTCCAAAAATACATTTACCAATTCAAACTCTTGCGGTAAACCGAGATATTGAGCCCGACAAACTGATTAAAGGATTAGGATTGCAAAAGATGAGCTTTCCTGATGTTCATAATGATGTGGTAACTTTTGCCACCAACGCTGTGTTTAAATTACTGCAACAAGAGCAAATTAACCCACAAGAAATTTCTCGAATTTATGTTGGAACTGAAAGTTCGGTAGATTCATCAAAACCTATTGCTTCCTATATTACAGCTCTTTTAGAGCAGCATTATGGCGCAGGAAGTTTTAGAAAATGCGATACACTAGATATGACTTTTGCTTGTATTGGTGCTGTTGATGCTTTGCAAACTACATTAGATTTCATTCGATTAAATCCAACTAAAAAAGCAATTGTTGTAGCCACAGACAATGCCAAATATGATTTAAATTCTTCTGGTGAATACACCCAAGGAGCCGGAGCAATTGCTATGTTAATTACTGCCAATCCGAGATTGTTGGCTTTTTCTAATGAAGTAGGAATTTCTGCCGATGGCGTTTTTGACTTCTTTAAACCAAGACGCAACTTTACTAAAAATGAAATCCTAAATACAACCGATAATCCAGAGTGGTTTGGAATACTTGAAAATGAAATTTCAATCTACAAAGAACAACCCGTTTTTGATGGGCATTATTCAAACGAATGCTATATAAATAGAACAAGTGAAGCTTATTTTAACTTCAAAGAATTAACCAATAAAACGGAATCCATATATAAGAATTGGGAAAATGTATTAATGCACCTTCCCTATTGTTTTCAGGCGCGTAGAACTTTTGTAGAGATTTATGCAAAAGAAAACCAACTTACCGAAGAAATCAAAGTCATTGCCAAAAGTGAGGATTATTTAGATTTTGTATCCAAAGCAATTTTTCCATCTGAAATTGCCTCTGGGCAAATTGGAAACATGTATACCGGATCGATCTTTTTAGGCCTGCTTTCTACTTTAGAATATCATTTGCAAAATGAAAACGATATTGCAAACAAAAAAATGGGGTTCATTGCCTATGGAAGTGGTTCAAAAGCCAAAGTTTTTGAGGCAGAAGTACAGCCGCAATGGCAAGATGTTATTGCTAAAGTTGGATTATTTGACTTATTAAGTAACAGTACCGAAATTGATTTTGGTACCTACATTTCTTTACACAAAAAAGAACGAAACCTATCGGTTTTAATGCCTAAAAATGAATTTGTATTGGATTATATTGAAAAAGAAAATCCGGTTTTAATTGGCGCGAGGTACTATAAATTAGTTTAATCCTTGTGCATTAAAAATTCCATCGGAATAGTAAATCTACCTTTCCATGCTTTTTCACTGTGGTCGTCACCAACAAACTTCTTGGTCATCCAATTGCTATTTGAAAAACCTTTTAAGTTCATAATGTCATCTACTTGAGGTTGAAGTGTTTCATACATTGCATCTAAAGTTTCAGTTCCATAATCAAAATAGATTTTGTGGTCTTTTGGATTAGGTAGATGCAATTTCAAATAGTTAAAAAAAGCATCCGGAATTGGGTTTCCTTTAATACCAAAAATCCCAGGCCAATGGGTTGACAAACAAGCGGCTCCACCAAAAATAGTTGGATATTCGCAAATGGCATACATCGAAATTAAACCTCCCATGCTGCTACCCGCAACAAAAGTGTGTTCTTTATCCGTGTAAACAGAGTATTTTTTATCAATTAATGGTTTCACTTCTTGAACTATGAATTTCAAGTAATTGTCTGAATTTATTTTTCCGTTATTAAATACACTTTGCCCATTGCTTCTATTGGCTTTATAAATCGAATCTTGTTGGAAGGGAGTTAAACTTTCAAAAGGTCTTTGCGGAAAATAATCAGCATGACGCGTACTACCTCCATTAAACATTCCCACTACAATTACATCTTGAATTTTAGATTCTTGCATCAACTTTCCTAAAATATCATCTACATCCCATGCCTGTTTATTCCAGGTAGTTTCGGGATCATAAAGCATCTGCCCATCGTGCATGTATAAAACCGAATATTTTTTCTTAGCCGAATAATTTTCAGGCAACCAAATATCTATAGTGCGTTCGGTTACAAATTGAGATTTAAAATTTTCAATGCGCTCAATGGTTCCTGTTGCTACTTTTGGCAAAGTTTGACCTATTACCGAAGTTGCAATAAATAAAAAGAATATATTTTTTATTTTCATGGTTGTAAAAACTAATTAGAAATCAAATTTAACAAAAAACCTAAGTTATGTAAAAATAATTTGCTATATTTAGTAATAGAAAACCCACTTCTACCCCTACCTGCATTCTAATGGATTACAATTAGTAAATCTGTAAAAGAATAGCAAATGCAAAAAAAGTACTTTAAGTTCCTAGCTCTTATCATTTTATCGATAATTGCCTATGCGATTGGAAATTATTTTCCAATTGAAATCTTAAAAGCCGATTACCCAGAAACTGATGTTTTAAACAAATCGGAATATTATAGATTTATAGTTTCAATAATATCTGCCTTTATTACTTTATGCGCCGTCTTAGTTGCCTTATTTAAGGATGATTTAAGAGAATATTGGAAAAGACCCCGACTCATTTTAAGCAAACCATCGCAAATAACCATTGAAGGATTTAATGATGTTGAAACTGAATCTACCAATCGGGCTCTAGTAGCAAACAAATACATTTCAAGGATTGAAATACAAAATATTGGTAATATTTCATCTGTAAATACAGAATTACTTATTGAAAAACTAGAATTTAAAGCCAAGGATTCTACAATAATTCAGGAAATAGAATGCTATGGAAAATCGCTACCCTGGAATGGCTCTGAATCAACTACAATGGTTTTGCCAGCTGGCGTAAAGCGATTGATAGATATTGTATTCATTACTGTTCCCGAAAAAATATCCAAACCCGACTCAGGCACTGTAACAAGTCCGTCTAAAATTATGATTGGTGGTATTACAAATCATGTGGAAAAAAACAACGGCACCTGGATTGCTACTTTCGGATTGTATTCTCAAAATCACAGTTTGGTTACTTTTAAAGTTGAAATTGAATGGTCAGGTATCTGGAAATCACGATTAGCCGAATTCAAATCCCAATATCAAATAAATTTAAAATAAAATGAAAAAGGTATATTTAATTCAATATCGTTCCTTCGACAACCATATATTTGAAAATAAGGTGAAATTATTAGGTGAATGGGTGAAATATTTTTCAGATAATTGGATGGTTTCAAGTGAATTGAGTGCCAAAGAGATCTATGAAAAAATCACCGAGGGCAATGAAAACAAAAGTATTATTGTTATTGAAATTAGCACAGAAAATTTCTATGGCCGCATGGATCCTAAAATTTGGAACTTTCTAAAAGCCCATAAAAAAAGAAAAACTTAATTGCAGTTCCATTTAAAATTTGATAATTTATCTTTTGTGCTTTCCGATAAATTATAATGCCACCACTCCGAACTGAAGGCTTTGAAGTTATGTTTAAGCATGACTTCTTTAAGGTAAGCTCTGTTCTTTAATATTCTTCTTGAAAACCCTTGGTAATTATGACCTGCCTCTGGACCAAAAAAATCAAAAGGTGTTCCCATATCTACTTCTTTACCGTTGGCGGTTATTAGCGTAATATCAACAGCGCCGCCTCTGTTGTGCACTGAACCTTTGCTAGGATCGGCAACATAATCGGCATTGGGAACCAATTCAAACATTTTCTTTTGAATATCCAACGGACGGTAGCAATCAAATAACTTAATGCGGTAGCCTTTCTCCATGAATTCGGCATTGGCCTCCTTTAAAAATTTGATTGTTTTCAATCTTAAATAACAATCGGCACAATCGTAGACTTTTTGTTT
>CAMCBB010000069.1 GCA_945872875.1 Flavobacterium psychrophilum | reverse complement strand
GATAAAAGAAAGAAATTAGTAAAATTGATTGCTAAAAATGGGGTTTTATTCGAAAGTAAAAAATTATACGAAAATCAGGTTGGAACCTGGATTCAGAGGTTATTGCAAGGCAGGGGATATTCGATAGAACCTAAAGCGAATGCCATGCTGGTAGAGTTTTTAGGAAATGATTTGAGTCGAATCAGTAATGAATTGGATAAACTTCAAATTATTTTGCCGAAAGGCCATACCATAACTCCAAAAGATATTGAATACAATATTGGTTTCAGTAAAGATTTTAATGTATTTGAATTACAAAATGCTATCGGATCTAAAGACCAATTGAAAGCCTATAAGATTGCTCAATATTTTGCCGATAATCCAAAAGACAATCCATTGGTGGTTACTGTGAGTTTGGTATTTGGTTTTTTTGTAAAAATTTTAAAATACCACGGATTGAAAGATAAAGATCCTAGGGCTGCGGCACCTGTGCTTGGAGTGAATCCTTTTTTTATGAAGGATTATGAAATAGCACTTCGAAATTATCCCATGAAAAAGGTAAGTAGCATTGTAGCATCTTTGCGCGAAATTGATGTAAAAAGTAAAGGAGTTGGCGCTAATTCCTTATCGAATCATGATTTACTTAAAGAAATGTTGGTGAAAATTTTTGCTTAATTATTTAGAGCAAAATTTAAATTAACGATATTTGTGCACCTCAAATTAAATATTAAACTATGGGAATGAATAAAAATACTGTTTTAGGATGGGCCACCTTTATTATGATCATAATGGGTCTTATTTTAATTGGACTAGGAGTTTACAAATATGCCGATGTGGCTGGATGGGGATTTGGCGCTGTTGGCGTTGGTTTCTTAGCGAATGCATGGGTGTTTAATGCGTTAAAAGGAAGAGTATAATAATATAAAATCAATAAAATGTCAGATGATAAAAAGGTGATTTTCTCAATGCAAAAATTGAGTAAAACCTACCAAGGAAGTGATAAACAAGTTTTAAAAAATATCTATTTGAGTTTCTTTTATGGAGCTAAAATTGGTATCCTGGGATTGAATGGTTCTGGTAAATCTTCTTTGCTTAAAATTATTGCCGGAGTAGATAAAAATTACCAAGGCGATGTGGTTTTTCAACCGGGATATACTGTTGGATATTTAGAGCAAGAGCCGCAATTGGACGAAACTAAAACTGTAATTGAAGTTGTTCGTGAAGGAGTTGCTGAAACGGTAGCTATTTTGGACGAATTCAATAAAATCAACGACATGTTTGGTTTGCCTGAAGTGTATGAAGACGCAGATAAAATGCAAAAATTGATGGACCGTCAAGCGGATTTGCAAGATAAAATTGACGCAACTGGCGCTTGGGAGCTAGATACCAAACTAGAAATTGCCATGGATGCGTTGCGAACTCCTGATGGAGATATGCCAATTAATGTTTTGTCTGGTGGGGAGAAACGAAGAGTAGCATTGTGTAGATTATTATTGCAACAACCGGATGTATTGTTGTTAGATGAGCCAACCAACCACCTGGATGCAGAAAGCGTTCTTTGGCTTGAGCAACATTTATCGCAATATGCTGGAACCGTAATTGCCGTGACACACGACAGGTATTTCTTAGATAATGTAGCAGGATGGATTTTAGAATTGGATCGAGGAGAAGGTATTCCATGGAAAGGAAATTATTCTTCTTGGTTGGATCAAAAATCGAAACGAATGGAGCAAGAAGAAAAAGTAGCTTCCAAAAGAAGAAAAACATTAGAGCGTGAGTTGGATTGGGTACGTCAAGGTGCAAAAGGAAGACAAACCAAACAAAAAGCGCGTTTACAGAATTACGATAAATTATTAAATGAAGATCAAAAAGAATTAGATGAAAAATTAGAAATCTACATTCCGAATGGACCTCGTTTAGGAACAAATGTGATTGAAGCTAAAGGTGTTGCTAAAGCTTTTGGCGACAAATTATTATATGATGATTTGAATTTTACGCTACCACAAGCTGGAATTGTTGGAATTATTGGGCCAAACGGTGCTGGTAAATCGACGATCTTCAGAATGATCATGAAAGAACAAGAGCCAGATGGCGGAGAGTTTAGCATTGGAGAAACTGTTAAGATTGCCTATGTTGACCAATCGCATTCTAATATTGATCCGAATAAATCAATTTGGGAAAACTTTTGTGACGGACAAGAATTAATCATGATGGGTGGACGTCAGGTGAATTCGAGAGCGTATTTATCTCGTTTTAATTTTGGTGGAAGCGAGCAAAACAAAAAAGTAGCTGCTTTATCTGGGGGAGAACGAAACCGTCTTCACTTGGCCATGACTTTAAAAGAAGAAGGAAATGTACTTTTACTGGATGAGCCTACCAATGATTTAGATATCAATACCCTTCGTGCCTTAGAAGAAGGTTTAGAGAATTTTGCGGGTTGTGCTGTAGTTATTTCGCACGACAGATGGTTCTTGGATCGAATTTGCACGCACATTCTTGCTTTTGAAGGTGATTCGCAAGTGTATTATTTTGAAGGAGGATTTTCTGAATATGAAGAAAATAAACGCAAGCGTTTAGGGGATGTAAATCCGACTCGTATTAAATACAAAAAATTAATTCGATAAGTATATAAATAAAAAACGCTGGTTAATACCAGCGTTTTTTATTCTTCTTAGAACCTTCTGATTTTCTAGAATTTGAAGGTGCATTTTTCTTATTTCTTAAATCGGGTTTTGCATCCGGATTTTCGGGAATGTCAGTGTAAGGATACGGATGATCATTTACGACTTTGACATTTATTTTGATTAATTTTTCAATATCTTTCCAATAGGGTTGTTCGTCTTTGGCACAAAAAGAAATCGCCAATCCGCTATTTCCTGCTCTTCCAGTTCTTCCAATTCGGTGTACATAGGTTTCAGAAATATTCGGAATATCAAAGTTTATTACAAAAGGCAAACTTTCAATGTCAATTCCACGCGCTGCAATATCGGTGGCAACCAATACCGAAATCTCTTTATTTTTAAACGCGTCAAGTACGCGTTGTCTAGTATTTTGAGATTTATCGCCATGAATGGCTTCTGAAGTGACATTGTTCTTTTTAAGGGCTTTTACTACATTATCCGCACCGTGTTTGGTTCTGGTGAAAACCAAAACATTATCAATCTTGTCGTTTCGAATGATGTGGTATAAAAGTTTGCGTTTGTCTTCTTTACCCACAAAATACACTTTTTGATTCACCGTTTCAGCTGTGGAAGAAACCGGAGTAACCGAAACGTATTTAGGTTTCGTTAAAAAAGTATCCGCAAGTTCTCTAATTGCCATTGGCATAGTTGCCGAAAATAAAAGTGTTTGACGGTTGTCTGGAGTTAGTTTTACAATCTTTTTTACATCGTTTATAAAACCCATGTCTAGCATTTGATCGGCTTCGTCTAAAACCAAGAAATGCAAATGATCCAAATCAATAAATCCTTGTTTGTGTAGGTCTAATAATCTTCCCGGAGTAGCAATTAAGATGTCTATTCCTTTTTTCAGTTGGTCTACTTGCGGCACCTGACTTACCCCTCCAAATACCACCATCGAACGGATGTTCGTGTATTTTCCGTAGGTGTTGAAACTCTCGTCTATTTGAATGGCTAGTTCTCGTGTTGGCGTAACCACAAGCGTGCGTATATTTTTTTTCTTAGCCGAAGAACCTACTAAGCGGTGTAAATAGTTGATGATTGGAATTGCAAAAGCCGCTGTTTTCCCGGTACCGGTTTGGGCACAACCCACTAAATCGGTTCCTTCTAAAATAATTGGAATTGCTTGCTGCTGAATAGGAGTAGGGTTGGTGTATCCTTCTTCTGTTAAGGCCTGCTGTATATTTTTTAATAAATTTAATTCGCTGAAAGTCATAATTGGTTACTTGAACTGTTTCAAGTGACTGCAAAGATAGGTTATATTTTTTAAGCGCTCATATGTCCAAAATTCAGCAATAGTTGATAACGGTTTTAGTGGCAATTAAAATTTTATTCTGTATTCTATGTTCGCAATAAAACTTCTTGTTAAGCCATCTGGTCTAATGTCTCTAACTATAAAAGGTATTCCTAAATTTAATTGAATAATATTTTTGCTATTTATTTCATAATCTAAGTAAGCATTTCCATTAAGTGTAAGTCCTTGGGAACCTATAATTTCTTTTTTAACGTTAAATTCATCAGTATACTTGTCATTTGTCAAGTGATAGATTGGCAAAATACTTGGTGTTAATTTAAGTTTTGAAGTAATATTTATAGGATATGAAACTCGTAGTAAAACATCGCCACTTCTTTCAAATTTATTCGTTGATTGAAATTTTCTAAGATTAGAGTTAGTTGGATAATTCGTGGCAATAAACTGATTGTTGTTTTGTGTCAATGGTTGTTGAATGGCCGCTACAACTTGAATTTTCTTAAATTCATAACCAAATCCAAAAATTAAATCAAAAGTCCCTAAACTTGCCTGATAGTCCATCGTAAGAGGTAGATTGTCATTAGTTTTATCTGCTTTAGATAATGGTATTTTTGCTCCTAATGTAAGTTTAACTTTTTCACTTACTTTATAGATCGTATTTAAGAAAATATCTGAAAGTCCGAAAGTAGATATTCCATTTCCATTTTGAGAAAGTGTAGTCAATTTAAGATCAAGTCCAAATTTGTTGGTCAATTGTCTATTATATTCTAAATAGTTACCATAAACGGAAATAGAGTTGTCGGCATTGCCAAAGAAAGCACCAATTTTGAATTGGTTATTCAAAACTTGCGTACTGTCTATATTATTAGGCTTGAAACTATTCAGAGTACAAAAACCTGCGTCACTACAACCTTGTCCATAAGAATAGTTTGTTATCAAACAGAATAAGGTTGTTGCGATTAGAAAAAATTTAAATTTTGTCATATTACATTTTTTATCGTTGAGTTTGTCATTAATTGCCATTAACTTTCCCACGCATGGCATCAGTTGCAAACATCGTAACTGATTAATTTCTATTAAAGATAATATTTCTTGCGATTAGTGAACATGAATTTAGCATAAAATTAGCAATTGCGCCAAACGATTTTGGGCTTAGCTAGGTTGGGGTTTAGAAATTACCAAAAATTTAGTAAAATGATAATAGAAAGCACCAATGTAAAGCTAAGTACCAAAGCCCCACTTTTGCCTAATCCATTTTATGCGGTCGGTTTTTTTTCTGACAGAAGTTTTACTCCCCAACCAAATACTTCTTCAAAAACCAAGAAATTGATGTGTAGGTATAATCACGATTTGCTTTTTTTGCGATTCCGTGTCCTTCGTCTTTTGCTCTAATATAGCTTACAGGTACCCCATTTTGCTTCAAAGCTTCCACCATTTGTTCAGATTCAGATAAAGGAACACGAGGGTCGTTTTCGCCTTGATAAATAAGCATCGGCTTGGTAATGTTTTTGATATTTGTTAAGGGACTGATTTTTTCAAAATGTTCCGCCATTTTGGGGTCGCGCTCATCACCGTATTCTGCTCTACGCAAGTCCGCCCGATAAGCAGAAGTATTTTTTAAGAAAGAAACAAAATTGGAAATGCCAAATAAGTCTATTCCACATTTTAGCCTGTTGTTGTAGTTTGTCATACAGGCCAGGCTCATGTAACCACCATAACTACCACCAATTACAGCCACTCGTGAAGAATCCAAATTGGGCTGAGTGGCGATCCAGTCGAGCAAAGCCCCGATGTCTTTAACTGAATTTTCACGCAACATAGCATTATCTAATTTTAAATAGGTTTTTCCATAACCTGATGACCCCCGAACATTTGGTACCAAAATGGCAATACCCAACTCGTTTGCCCAATATTGATTAAAGGCATTGAAACTTGCCGTTGATTGACCTTCGGGACCTCCATGAATACTTATGAGAACTGGCAGTTTTCTAATCGCATTTTTAGGCGTAATAAGAAAAGAGGGAATCATTCGAGTCTTGCCAGTTTGCTCGTCCTTGTCAAAAGTTGAATATTCAATCAATTTTGCTTGGCTAAAATTTTCAGGGTTCAAACCCGCAGTTTCGCTAAAAGTCCATCGTTCTGTTTTGTTGGCTTTCAAATTGTGGACATACACTTCAGAGGTTTGACTTGGTGTTGATAAGCCAAAAGCAATTAGATTGTTATCTTTGTTAAATTTCATTTGAGTAATTACACCTGGTGACCCTAAATTTAGAGGGGCATATTTTAGGGTTTTAGTATCCATCAAATAAGATTTAGAATAGCCACCCTCGTTTATAACAAAGGCCAGTTTTGAACCATTTTCCGAAAGTTCCATGATAACTACATCATTATTAATGTCAATAATTTTGGACATTTTTTTTGTTGCTAAATCATAATATCGTAAAGTCCTAAATTCTGTATCTTCATCGGAAGTAAAGAAAATTCCTTTACCGTCTTTTGAAAATATAAAATTACCGTATGAAATTTGTTTGCCAGTTGGATTGATTTCCTCTAATTTACCTGAGACGATGTCCAATAAATATGCTTTTCCCTCATTAATTGAAGCATAGTTTGTGACAATCATACGACTTTCGTCCTGGTTCCAGTCGGCAATATTCCAGCCACCACCTTTATTTTCTAAAATCATTTTGGTATCAGATAGATTATTCAGTGGCGCAATATAAAAATCCAAATCTTTTCCGGTTCGTTTGGTAGAGGTAAATGCTATTTTATCACCCTGTTTATTCCACAGATAGCTTCCATTACGACTTTTTCCATCAGTCAAAAGCTTAGAAGTGCCGTATTTTCTATCCCAATAGTAGATTTGAAACTGCTCATTACCACCAATATCCCTACTGTAAAGAAAGCCGTCTTTTCCTGGATTTGGGCAAGTGGAAACACTGGTTACAGGTTCTTTAAAAAAAGTAATTTGCTCCCGATATGCCCCCGCCTTACTTACATTGTGTATTTGTGCCACATCTGCAAAGCGGGTAGTGATATAAAGTCCCTTTCCCGAAGCATCCCAATCGGCAAAATTTGCACTTCGGATGTTTTGATATTGCTCCAACTTTTCTGAAACAGACGAAGGAATTTCTCCCACACCCTCTACCAAAAGGTTTCCAATGGGAGTTCGTTGTGCAATTAGCGAAAAGCTAAATAGGTTCAGCAAGGCAAAACCAATTGCTGTTTGCAAGAATGAGCGTTTATTTTTCATTTTTAAAATTTATATATGAATAATATTTTGGTTTCAATTAGAGTGCGGTCTCTTTTAAGCTGCCGCATAACTCATGTATACGCAGTGCATTGCGTATTTTTATTTTGCCAACAGTAAAACAATAGAAATCAACACATTAAATTCGGCTATGTTTTAAGGATTTTTTTGTTGTCAATATTTTGTCTGTTCGTTAAGGTCGTAAAGTTACGTTTTTAATTTCTGTTTCTTGTCGATTTGTCTGTCGGTTTGCGGTCGTCCTACACTTGCTTGTAACGGTCCGCAGATTGGCGATGGGCGAACTTTTTAGCACAAAAGTTAGTTCGGAGAACTGAATTTACGGTTACCACAAAACTGTCAAGCGGAGACGAAATCTCGCCTGTTGCCAATGTGCTGTTATGGGCTGGTTTTATTTCGCGATTAGAATGTCCAATGTCGCCTCGCCAGCTTCCATTTCCAGTTGATCTTTGCCACCTTTATTAACTTTGTACCATATAGTACCAGGTGTAGGTATGAAATTTTTTTTGATCGGGTCAGAATAAATGGCTTTAAACGTTACAACACCTGCATTGGGGTTGCCTTCGCCTAAACTAATATTTCGTTTATCTGGAGTTCCAATAGTACCCTGTAAAATGTATATAGGTTTACCGCTTTTGTGGTACTCGTTTTTATTTGCATAACACAAGATAGTAATATTTGAATTATTTACGAGCGTACAGTAATACCAACCGTATTCGTAAAATACACTAACCTTGTAATCAGCTGTCTCTTGCGCTTGAACTTCATTTATACCAAATAATATAAAGACAAAAATTATTAAAATAAATTTTTTCATTTTGTTTTGAATTTAAATTTTGCTCCTACTCGTATGGATTTTCAGAATACTCCCTGTTTCTATTAGTGGTTTTCTTGTCTCCACTTTTTGATTTTCACTACAAGGTGGTCAGCCTTTCTTGAACCGATATGTCATTTTAACTTGCCCATAACGGTTTGTGTGTAGGCGCATGTTTTAATAGCGCTTACACGCTGTTAGTGTTAGTTATTCTTTTTACTCTTAATAAACATTTGAACATAGAGGCCAAACCATATACTGCCAAAGAATATCATTTTAAAATAATCCATCCAATTGTAAGAAACGGAGTTTTCGGATTCGGGTTGAAATTTATACCCAAGAAAAGTAAAAAATAAGGAGATAACACAAAATAAAATTTTAAGGAGTAAATTATTATCGATTTTTGGGGATTCGGATTTTTCCAAAAGACCACTAATTATAATTAAAACCCCCAAAGAATAATAAACTTTCCATTCATCAAAAAACGGTGAATTTTCTATTAATTCTTGAGCGTCTTCAATCTGTCCAGAGATATCTATATTAAAAAGAAAAACAAAGAAAATCAATGCAATTGGATAACCCAAAAGTCTGTATAATACCGATTTCATAAATAATTTATTTTATAATTAACACTAACGTTTGGCCGCTTTGCGAAGGCGGGGATTTTCAGCACTAAACTTCATTAGTTGCACAAAGCTTGAATTTAGCACTTCACTGTCATAGAAGTACGTAACCCCCGCTTTTGCAAAACGGCTGTTAGCACTCGTTTTTCATTTGTTTTCTTGTCTGTCGCTATGGTTTTCATTGTTCAAGATACCGAAATTGTCAGCGAAGTGTCCGACTGAATCAGTTGAGTATCCAACTAAACTTTCTACCGCACTGTCAGCCGTGTTCAAAAGTCAAGAAATATTGTCCTTTGTCAACTTTCTATGTTGTCTAACAAGTCGTCCAACGACAGAAATACCACCCGCCATAGCACAAATTAAAGGTGCTTGTCCGCTATGACCAAAAACATTAATCCAACTTATGCCCAATCCAACAAGCCAACTAATAAAAATGCCGATAAAAACTTGTCCGATTAAGTTTCCGTTGATTGTGATTCCAAATATTTTCATAATTGTTGAGTTTTTAGTTTGTAAATGTATTCTTAATTGTTTTGTGTTCTT
>CAMCBB010000068.1 GCA_945872875.1 Flavobacterium psychrophilum | reverse complement strand
GTCTTCAAATTTAGATAACGATTTTAAATTATCATAAAAAAAACAAAATATTTAATAAAAAGATTTGTTTAATTAAGAAATAATTAAGAAGTTTGCGAGATAACTAACTCAAATAAAAATTAATATGAGATCGAAGTTCAAATGGATTTTTACGCTATTAGTAGCGTTATCAATGCAGTTTTCGTTTGCACAAGAGAAAACTGTAACAGGTACAATTACCGATGGTAAGTTACCTTTATCTGGCGCTAATGTTGTAATCAAAGGTTCAGCAAAAGGCGTTTCAGCTGATTTAGATGGAAAATATTCCATCAAAGCAAAACCAGGTGATGTTTTAGTAGTATCTTTTTCTGGATATGAAAAAAAATCAGTTACTGTAGGTTCTGCTAATAGTTACAATGTAACTTTGAAAGAGTCTTCTAAAGTATTAGAAGATGTAGTAATTACAGGTGCTATGGGGATTAAAAGAACCAAAGACCAAGTAACTTCTGCTCAAAAACAAATTGGAGCTAGAGAGTTAACACAAGCTTCTAACCCTAATGCTATTCAGTCATTGGCTGGTAAAGTATCAGGTTTGCAAGTTAATACAACTAGTCAAGGTGTTAATGCTGGTACAAGAATTGTATTGAGAGGAAACAGAACAATTACTGGAGATAACCAAGCGTTAATCGTTATTGATGGTGCTATTTCATCTTCTACAGTATTAGGTCAATTGCCTCCTGATGTAATTGAGAACTTAAACATTGTTAAAGGTGCTCAAGGTGCTGCATTGTATGGTGCGCAAGGGGTGAACGGTGTAATTATCGTTACAACTAAAAAAGGAACTAAGAAAGATAAATTTACATTTGGATTTAATTCTTCTGTAGATTTTGAAAACGTAAACTTTGTTCCAGAAACACAAATGCAATACGGACAAGGTTGGGCTTCAGATCCAGGATTTGATGATCCAAGTATACCTGGAGTATTATCTACATTTGTTCCATGGGAAAATGGTTCTTGGGGACCTGCGTTTAATACGCCAGGATTCCCTGCACAAGTACCTGTTGGTCTACCTCAAGCAGATGGAAACTTCTTTTTCAGTGATTGGAAACCAATTAAAGATAACATCAAACAATTCTTTCAAACTGGAACTGTTTACCAAAATGGATTTAACTTTAATGTAGGTGGAGAAGATTCTTATGCTTTCTTATCTGTAAACAGACAAACCACAGATTTTGTTGTTGATGGTGATAATTTGGTAAGAAACTCATTCTTATTTAAAGCGGGTAAAAAATTCGGTAAATTTAGTATTGATGGTAACATTAACTATATCACTCAAACAACTAGTGAAACGGATAGTGATTTATTTGATGATTTAATTCAAACTGCTTCCAATGTTCCTGTATCAAGATTTAAA
Source organism: Flavobacterium psychrophilum (assembly GCA_945872875.1). Lineage (GTDB taxonomy): Bacteria > Bacteroidota > Bacteroidia > Flavobacteriales > Flavobacteriaceae > Flavobacterium > Flavobacterium psychrophilum_N. Next base: position 7,948 of record CAMCBB010000068.1, on the reverse strand, counting down.
AATTCTGGTAATGAAGGACACTGGACTGTGTATGCTCAAAATCCATACTGGATTACTAAAGCTGTTAGAAATGATGCAAGATCAAACACAATTAATGGTGTAATCTCATTAGGATACAAATTGAACAAGAACATCGACTTGTCTTATACAGCTAATGTTCAAGTTAGAAATACTGATGCGCAATCTCATAGAGATGCATTTACTAATATTGGTACAACCTTCAGTATAGCACCATATACTTATTATGGCGCAGATGCTGAAACATATGAGGCTTTAGGAGGTTCTGCTTCTACATCTAGCTACTTTGCTAATCAATCTTCTACAAGAAATATTTATGGAGATTTATTGGTTAACTTTGATTATGAGTTAACTAAAGATTTAGGGTTGAAATTTAACCTTGGTAACAACATTCAAGATAGAATGTTTAGAATTACCTCTCAAGGTGGATCTAACTTAGATGTACCAGGTTTCTACCACATTAATAATGTATTAAATCCTGCTAACCCTTCTACTTTAGATAATAGATTCGTTCAATCTAGAATCGTAGCTGGATTTGTGAATGCGGATTTAAACTACAAAAACTACTTGTTTTTAAATGCTACTGCTCGTATAGAGCAATTCTCAGCAGTTAAAAACTCTTATTTCTACCCATCTGTAGGGGTTTCATTTATTCCTACTAAAGCAATCGAATCATTAAAAAATAACAAAGTATTAAATTATGCTAAATTAAATGCTTCGTATACTTCTGTTGGTAATACTTCAGCTGTTGGTGTTTATCAAACAAATGAATTAACTTCAATTCCACAAGGTTTTCCTTTTGGAGACTTAGCTGCTTTAGGATACAATAGAGCTCCAACAGATCCTAACATCAAACCTGAGTTTGTTAACACATTTGAGGTAGGTGCTCAATTAGGATTCTTTAATGATAGAATTACTTTAGAAGGGTCTTATTATGTTGCTAATACTAAAGATTTGATCACAAGAGCTACTGCTTCTTCTGCTTCAGGTAACTCTTCTATTTTAACAAATGTTGGGGAATTAGAAAACAAAGGTTTTGAAATTGATTTAGGATTTACTCCAATTAAAACAAATAATTTTAAATGGGATATAAGAACTAACTATACTACATACAAAACTAAAGTTGTTTCTTTGGCTGCAGGTGCTACAAGTGTGAATTTACAATCTAACACTCAAGTAGGTATCTTTGCTGAAGTAGGTGAAGAGTTCCCATTGATTAAAGGTACTGCTTTTGTAAGAGACGGTGCAGGTAATATTATTGTTGATGCCAATGGGGTTCCACAAAGAACTTCTACTTTCCAAAAATTAGGAAAAGGGGTGCCAGATTATATCCTTGGTTTAACTAACTCTTTCGAATACAAAGGATTTAGATTAACTGCTGTTGCTGATTTAAGAGTTGGTGCTTCTGCATACTCTTTTGCTAGAAACTTATTGTTATTTACTGGAGGTGATATGGATACAGCTGGATTTGATAGAACTCAAGGAATTGTTGTTCCTGGTTCTGTTACGACAACTGGTGCAGTAAACACTACTCCTGTTGCTAGTGATGCAAGTTCTGTAGGAGTATTAAATTACTTTACTACTACATATAGAGCAGTTGGAGAAGCGAATGTAATTGATGCTGCTGCTCTTAAAATTAGAGAGTTAGCATTAAGCTATAGCTTACCTAAAAAATTAATTGAAAAAGCAGGATTAGAATCTTTCAGAATTGGAATTAATGCAAGAAACCCATTTATTTTCTTAGCTGATGGTTCATTATTAAAAGCTAATAATGGTATTGAAAATCGTGGTTATGCTGATCCTGAATCTTCTAATACTACTGGAAATGCTCAAGGTATTATCAACATTGGTCAATATCCAAGTACAAGAACTTTCGGGTTTACTATGAATTTAACATTCTAAAAAATAAAAGAAAATGAAAAAATTAAAATTTTTAGTGCCGATATTAGCATTAGCTTTCTTATCGTGCGATCAGTATTTGGATGTTAATGACAGTCCAAATCAATTAACCTTCGACAAAGCTACTCCAAGTAAACTTTTGCCAGGTGCACAAGTTTCTACTTACAGAGTACAAGTTGGAAGTATGAACCAATTAGGTAACGTATTTATGAATTCATGGACAAGAAATGTACAGTCTTTTGGAAATGGATTTGATAAAGAGTTACAATTAAATTTAGATAACGGTTTTTATGCATCTATTTGGGATGGTCTATTTAGAGAATTAAAAAATTACCAAGCTATTATTGATTATCCAAATCCTGATGGAACTTACGATAATTATGTAGCTGCAGCTAAAATCTGTAAATCTTTTTATACTCAGTATTTAGTAGATTTATATGGTAATGTTCCTTATTCTGAAGCTTGGAAAGGTAATGCCAATGTTACCCCAAAGTATGATGATGATTATGCAATTTACCAAAGTTTAATTACACAATTAGAAGAAGCAAGAAACTTAATTGCTAATGCTCCTGCTAATGTTGAGGATATTGCTCCTTATGATGTAATGCTTGAAGGTGACATGACTAAATGGACTGAATTTGCTAACACTGTTCAATTAAGATTATGTTTACGTATGTCTGAATGTACTGGAGCTAAAGCTACTTACAGAGATTCTAAATTAGCTGCAATAGCTGCCGGTCCTTTCTTATCAGGTAATGTAAGCATCAATCCAGGATTTAGTGGAGCTACCGCTGATAATTTAACTCCAATGATTAGTAACTATTTCTACAATACAGATCAATCAAATATTCAAAACAGAACTTTCATTGCAATGTCTGGACATGCTTGGAAATCTTTACAAAGTTATGCTACAACTAACTATCCTACTGCTGGTTCTCAAGAAATTATTGCAGGTTCAGGTGTAAATTATCCAAACCTTACAGATCCTCGTTCTGCTCGTATTTTTACAGGTGGTATTCAAGGTGGTGCTGTTGGTCCTAGAAGAGCTGTAAATCAAGGTTCATCTAGTGTTGATGTTGCTGGACCTACCACTGCAATACCTGGTCCTCCATCTAGATTAGGAGCACTTGGACATATCAATCCTTATGATCAAGCTGGAATTTTTGCAGGAACTGCTGCTGGATACCCAGAAGATTTCTTTGGTGTTGATGGATTTATTATGACTTTATCAGAATCTTGTTTCTTACAAGCTGAAGCAGCTGTTAGATATCCATCTTTATTCTCAGGAGGTCAAACTTTATTTGAGCAAGGTATTACTGATAGTTTCTTATTTAGAAATGCTACAATTGGTACTTATATAGCATCTATTAATGCTAGACCAAACTTTGGTTGGGCTGGTACAAATACTCAAAAATTACATGCTATTATGTATCAAAAATGGATTGCTTTAATGGGTATTAATGGTATTGAATCTTATATTGATTACACAAGAACTGGTTTCCCATTGACTCCACTTTCTTCTAATGCAACTCAAACTAGAAAACCATACCGTTTGGTTTATCCAGTTTCTGAGTATGTTGCAAACAGTGCTAATGTACCTGCAATGTCTCCAACAGATCCTTTTGCATTAAATACTTTAACTCCTTTCTGGGTACCTGGTGCTCCAAACTAAGAGTTATATATTTTGTATATAAATTAAAGACCGCCTTAAGGCGGTCTTTTTTTTACCTTTATTTTATGATTTACTTTATAAACTTTCCTTATTTTTGTCCCTTTCAATAAGCTATGAGAGTTTTATTTTCTTTTTTAATGTTGGTATTTTCCTTAAATCTTTTTTCGCAAGAAAAAGAAATTACGGATAAGCCTAAAAGCTTAATTAAAACACAGGCTCAAAGAGCCAAAGAAAAAGCTCAAAAAGCTCCAATAACTTCTTACAAAATTTATTCAATTGAAAGAGATACTATCATTTTAGATACTACTTTATCAATAAAAAAAGATTACGAATTAAATTTCCTTCGTAAGGATTTATTTGGTTTAATGCCTTTTCCTAATGAAGGACAAACCTATACAACTTTAGATTTTGGTTTAACTAATTTTTCTCCCTTTCCAGAATTTGGCTTTAAGGCAAAACACATGAATTATATTGAGGCCAACGATATTAATTATTATTCAGTTGCAACACCATTAACAGAACTATATTATAAAAGCGTAATGGAGCAAGGTCAAAATGTAGACGCTTTAATTACTTTAAACACATCCAAAAATTTAAATTTTTCAATTGCATTTAAGGGTTTGCGTTCTATTGGTAAATATATTAATCAATTATCTAGTACTGGTAATTTTAGGTTTACCACAAGTTATAATACTAAAGACAATCGCTACGGATTTAACTTTCATTTTACCGGTCAAGATTTACTAAATGGTGAAAATGGTGGATTAACTCAGCCAGAATATTTTGACGATAATGATCCATTATATGATAATCGACCAAGATTACAAGTATTTTTAATAGATGCTAAATCTTTCTTAAAAGGGAAACGTGTATTTATTGATCAAACATTTCGAATTAATTCAAAAGATCATCAAAATAATCTATTGATTACAAATCAATTAAACTACGAACATAAGGTTTTCGAATTCAACCAAGCTACAATAAGTTCAACCATCGGAATTAATGGATCTCCATTTAATAGATTTGGAGCGGCATCTTTAAATTCAAATATTAATGATCAAACTTTTTATGATAAATTATATAATAAAATAGGAGCAATCTATGAAAATAAAGCATTAGGTAAATTTCAATTTTTTGTAGAAAATTTTATTTATAAGTCATTTTCAGGAATTGATAAAACAGTAGGAAATATAATTATACCTGGTCAATTGCAAGCCGTTATTAACACTATAGGCGGGCAATACGATTACAGAAAAAATAAATTTAACGGAACGGTAGTTTTATCAAATTCTATTTCGACACAACCACTTCGTAATTTAGATGCTAATTTAACCTACACAATCAACCCAAAAAATAGCCTTTCTTTTCAGTATCAAAATATAAGCAAGTCACCAAATAATAACTACATTTTAAACCAAAGTTCTTACGAGAATTACAATTGGTATAACAGTTTTAAAAACGAAAAGATTAATAGTTTAACTGTTAACGCTAGTACACAATGGGTAAATGCCTCGGTGCAATTCACAAATTTAAATGACCACCTTTTTTTTCAAGATATTAAAAACCTAGTAAATCAGCAATTGGTAACTCCACAGCAATACTCAGGAAGCATCAATTATGTTTCATTTAAAATTGCCCGAGAATTCAAGTATAAAAAATGGGGATTAGATAATACTTTTCTATTCCAAAAGGTAGATCAAAAAGACACCATTCTTAATGTACCACAAATTACCTTACGCAATTCGCTTTATTACTCCGATTATGTGTTCAAAAGAGCCATGTTTATTCAAACCGGTATCACAATCAACTATTTTTCTAAATATTATGCCAACGATTACAATCCAATCTTAGGAGAGTTTTTTGTTCAAAAAGATAAGCAAATTGGTAATTTCCCAATGCTTGATTTCTTTGTAAATGCTCGAGTAAAACAAACTCGAATTTTCCTTAAAGCTGAGCACTTTAATTCCTCTATGACCGGAAATAAGTTTTATTCGGCACCAAATCTTCCCTTTCATGATTTCATGATTCGATTTGGATTAGTTTGGAATTTCTTCCAATAATTTTTTTTGAAACCTAAACTTTCGGCATTTTAGTATACTGAATTCCTGCTGTCCGTTCAATCTTTTTCTTAGAGAAAAAGGATGCCACTCCCATCAGGGTTATCAGCAATCATTTAGATAAATTTTGCAGTATTGCAAAACCACTTATTTATCAATATCTTTGCTAAATTAAACAGACATTATGAATTATTCTGAAAATATATTAGGAACTATTGGTAATACTCCATTAGTTAAGCTAAACAAAGTAGTTGAAGGAATTGATGCTTTGGTACTTGCAAAAGTAGAAACCTTCAATCCAGGAAACTCTACCAAAGACCGTATGGCTCTAAAAATGGTTGAAGATGCCGAAGCTGATGGACGATTAAAACCAGGCGGAACCATAATTGAAGGAACTTCAGGTAATACCGGAATGGGATTGGCACTTGCCGCAATCGTGAAAGGTTACAAATGTATTTTCGTAATCACAGACAAGCAATCCAAAGAAAAAATGGATATTCTTCGTGCTGTTGGAGCAAAAGTGATTGTTTGCCCAACGGATGTTGAACCAACAGATCCACGTTCCTATTATTCGGTTTCCAAAAGATTAGGGACTGAAATTCCAAATTCTTGGTATGTTAACCAATACGATAATCCAAGTAATGCCTTAGCGCATTACCAACAAACAGGTCCCGAAATTTGGGAACAAACCGAAGGAAAGATTACTCATTTTGTAGTTGGTGTTGGTACAGGAGGTACTATATCGGGTATTGGGAAATATTTAAAAGAAAAAAATCCAAATATTAAAATTTGGGGAATTGATACTTACGGTTCTGTTTTTAAAAAATACCATGAAACAGGGATATTTGACGAAAACGAAATCTATTCTTATATAACTGAAGGAATAGGTGAAGATATCCTTCCAGAAAATGTAAATTTTTCAGTTATTGATGGCTTTACTAAAGTAACTGATAAAGATGCAGCTGTTTATACACGTAAAATTGCTTTGGAAGAAGGAATTTTTGTAGGTAATTCTGCAGGATCTTGTGTAAAAGGATTACATCAATTAAAAGAGCATTTCACTAAAGACGATGTAGTAGTAGTTTTATTTCACGATTCAGGAAGTCGTTATGTTGGAAAAATGTTTAACGACGATTGGATGCGTGAAAGAGGATTTTTAGATGAAGAAGTTACTAAAGCCGAAGATGTAATTAAAGAACATATTGACAAGCCATTGATTATTGCTCGAACTGAGGAATTGGTTTCACACGCAATTGATAGAATGCGTAAATACAAAATCTCTCAAATTCCGGTGATTGATATTACAGGGTTTGTAGGTTCTGTAGATGAAACCGATTTATTTCAAAGTTATGTTACAGATAAAAATGTAGCCGACAAACCAATTCGTGAGGTAATGGGTAAACCGTATCCTATTGTAAAATTAGGAACTCCAATTGAAGAAGTTTCTAAATTATTTACTAAAGACAATCAAGCAGTTTTGGTAGATTTAGATAATGGGAAACACCACATAATTACCAAATACGATATTATTGGATCAATTAAATAAGATTAAAACCTACAATGAAAATTGTAGGTTTTTTTAATTACCAAGTAACACCCCCGAAACATTCCAAGAACTAAAACTTGGACCTTCGTTAGCACCTTGCGGAATTTTCACTTGAATTGTATGTGAGCCGGCTTTTAAATCTTCTAATTCTATGTAAACCGGATTGGTCATAGTCCCCGGGCACCAATTGGAACGACTGTAATCAGAAGACGATAATCCGTTAGGAAAATTCCCTGAAGCCGGATTATACAAACGATACGAACCGCAATCTTCTCGCCATGGCGTAAAATGAAATACCTCTTTCCCGTCTAAATAAATGGAGTTTCTTTTAGGTACAAATTCATCTCCGTTTTCCCAACCTCCATGTCCTGTGGTGATGTAACGAATACGGGCATTTTTCAAGTCTTTTTCAAGATTAAAAGTTACTTCTAATCCCTTTTCTGAGTTAAATAAAGTGCCGTATTCTTGTCCGGCCATTTCCATAATATTATTTGTATTAAATAACGGAATAACCTCCGAAGGCTTTGCAATTGTAACTTCTTCCTCTGGGTGAATGGTTAGGTTTACACTTACTTTATGTCCGCCTTTGTCATAATTACCAATAAAAGTTCCAATGTAAACTTCTTGATTGCTCATGGCTGCCGTCAATTCCGAAACATCTTGTCTGTAACTCACCCGGTCTTCCCATGTTTTATCTTTCAGCGTAATGGTATTGTATTGTTTAATTCCAAACGGAGTAAAAAAGCGCATTAATTC
>CAMCBB010000067.1 GCA_945872875.1 Flavobacterium psychrophilum | reverse complement strand
AGAGACACTCCCTATATCTACAATATTGGTAATGGATTTGACTCCCAACTATTAATTTCTAGCAGTGATGTCAGTACAATTAAAAATAATAAAGGTTATATTATTAATGCACAAGATTTAATATATGCCAATGTTCGTTTAACTTCTACAACTCAAAATTTTCAAGCTGGAGGAATTGTATCTAAAGGAAGCGCCGCACTAGGCACACATTTTAGAATTGGAGGTTTTATAAATACTGGAGTTCAAACCACTTCCAACAATCACTATACTTTTGCAACTATTTTAGCCACGGAAAATAATACAACAATTTCGTTTGCAGATATTAAACCAGGTGTTCAATTAATAAACAACACCGCCGCTGGAAGTAATCCAGCTTCAATTGTATTAAATGCCGGAGAAAGTTATGCAATTGCGGTTCAAGGCCCTACAAATGAAAACAGAGATGGATTAATTGGCGCATCCATAACTTCAGATAAACCTATTGCTGTTAATTGTGGATCTTTTGCAGGTAGTAATGGTACATCTTCAAATCTTGATTTAGGTATGGACCAAATAGTTTCGGCAGAAAGAACTGGAACAGAATATATTTTTGTTAGAGGATCAGGAATTGATGTAACTGAAAGACCATTATTAATTGCTGATTTAAACAACACTGAAATTTTTCTTAACGGGAGTACTACCCCTTTTATAACACTTAATTCAGGTGAATATTTAGCCTTAAGTGGATCTGACTTTTCTGCAAATGGTAATTTATATGTGAAAAGTTCAAAAAATATTTTTGCCTACCAAGGTATTGGAGGGTCAGATAGTCAAGCCAATCAAAACATGCATTTTGTACCACCATTAAGTTGTCAAACACCAAAATCAATTAACAACATTCCCTTTATAAATGAAGTTGGTGCTTTGGTAGATTTTACAGGAACCGTTTGTATTGTAACTAAAACAGGAGCTACATTAACATTTATAATTAATGGAGTAAATTATACATTAGCATCTTTACCTTCAAGCTTATTATTAAATGGACCTTTAAATGTCATTGGAAACCCAGATTTTGAAACTTATACTATAGAGGGACTAACTGGGAATGTATCTGTGTTTTCAACTGAACAGGTTTATTTATCATATTATGGATCTAGTGGAGCTGCTACTTATGGTGGTTTTTATTCTGGATTTACATTTAAACCTGAAATTGTTTTTCAACCTGTTACAACTACACAATCTAATTGTATTCCAGACATTAACCTTAATGTAAATGCAATTAGTAACTTTGATTCCTATCAATGGTATTACAATGGAAATCCTATTCCAGGTGCTAATTCAAATACCTATACTCCTTTACAACCAGGATATTACAAGATAAAAGCATCTTTATCTGCATGTTCTATCGATTATTTTTCAGATGAAATTCCTGTTAGTTCTTGCGCTTTAGATTCCGATAATGATAGTATTATTGACAATATTGATGTAGATAATGATAATGATGGCGTTACAAATTGTACTGAATCTAATGGTGATCAAACGATTTCATTATTAAACCCTTCTGCAGGAACAGTTTCTGTTTTAAGCTATTCTAATTCCTTTACCGGAACTATAACTACACTTGGGACTTCAAGTCCGACTCCTTTTGTAGGAAGTGCTGACGGAAGTTTTGTAACTGAATTACCTGCAGGTAGAACCAATCAGGTTAAATATGAAATGATATTTAACCAGCCTATTTCCTTAAATTTCGAATATATAACTACTGCGAATAATTCTGATTTATTAAATTCTAATGGAAGTTTTATAATTAATTCTCCTATAAATAAAACAATCACGGTATTAAATCCAACAAATCAATTATTAATTGATACAAATTACGATGGAATTTATGAAAGTGGAATAACTCAATATTCCTCATTTGAAATTCGATTCCGATTGAATAGCACTACTCCTCTAGCTGCTGGCGCAGGAACTTTTAAATTTGTTACCAATTACTCAAACTCTCTTATTTTTACTCATAGTAATCTTTCTGATGCCTTTGCCGATAAAGCAACCTTTAAGATAAAAGCTACCTGCGTAACTAAAGATTCTGATTTAGATGGTGTTCCTGACCAAAATGATATTGATTCAGAAAATGATGGTATTCCTGATGCGATTGAAGTACAAGGCGCTACAGTAATTCCAAATTCGGGAGTAGATGCCAATCAAGATGGATTAGATGATGCGTTTGGAACCGGTTTGACACCAATAGACTCTGATAATGATGGAGTAACTGATTATTTAGATTTAGATTCGGATAACGACGGAATATTCGACTTAAATGAATCGGGTTCTGGAGCTATTGATGCGAATTTAAATGGTGTAATTGACGGAAATAGCTTTGGGTTAAATGGTTTAGCTGATCTATTAGAAACTGGTATTGATTCAAGTATTCTAAATTACACAATTGCAAATACCGATTCGGATACTCTTAATAATTATTTAGACACAGAAAGTGATAACGATGGCTGCTTAGATGTTACTGAAGCAGGATACACACAGTTTGATAGTAGTGCTGGAACGCTTGGAACTATTGTTCCTCCAACGGTAGATTTAAATGGTGTAGTTACAAGTGGCGTAGCATATATTAATCCAAGTTTAGATTATATTACCAGTGCTCCAATAATTATAACAACCCAGCCTCAAAATTTTACTACTTGTGAGAATCAAAGTGCAACTTTTTCTGTTATTACAAATCCTGTCAACAATTACCAATGGCTAATTTTCAATGGAACAATTTGGGCTAATGTAACGAATAACGCTATTTATTCAGGTGCAAATACAGACACACTAATCATTTCAAGTGTAAGCCCATCAATGAGCGGCTATCAATACAAAGTAATATTATCAAAAAATGGTAACAGCTGTGGTATGATTTCTGATGCAGCAACTTTAACCACTTATGCATTACCAGTACTTACTAGCCCAATCACAATAAAGCAATGTGATACGGATACCGATGGAATTTCTGACATTAATTTAACAGTTAACAACCCACAAATCTCGAGTAATTACGCTAGTGAGACTTTCACCTATTTTACTACACAAACTGGAGCAAGTACAAATGATCCTTTAGTCAAAATAAACAATCCACTTGCCTTCACCGTTAATGGATCTGCTACTGTTTGGGTACGAGTAGAAAACGGTAATGGTTGTTTTAGTGTTTCGCAAATTGATTTAATTGTTTCTGCAACTCAAATTAACGCAGCAACATTTCAAAGATCCTTTACCTTATGTGATGATGCAGTTGCTGGAGTTTCTTTAGATACTGATGGTACTTCGGTGTTTAATTTTAGCAGTGTTACAAATGATATCAATGCTATTTTACCTCCACCAAGCACCAATTATACCATAAAATATTATGCTAATCAAACCGATGCATTAGCTCAAGTTAATGCCGTAAACGAATTTGCTTACCGAAATACCATTGTTAACCAACAGCAAATATATGTTAGAGTTGACAGTAATAACTTTCAAGGTTGTTATGGATTGGGACCTTTTGTGACCTTAAATGTAGAAGCGTTACCAATTGCTACTGCAATAAATCCAACTAACACAATCAGACATTGTGATGACGATTATGATGGTATTTACATTTTTGACACCTCTACCCTAAATGCAACTGTTTTAAATGGACAAACCAATAAAACAGTTGCCTATTATGACGCAACAGGGAATTTAATTAATCCTATCCCAACATTTACTGTAAATACAACACAAACAATAACGGTAAGAGTTACCAACAATATTACACAAGCAACCAACGGACCTTGTTATGATGAAGGAACAATAACTTTTATTGTAGATAATTTGCCACAAATATTCCCACTTTCAGCAGCACAATTATCACAATTAGTTCGATGTGATGACGAAATAAATAATCCAGCGATGCAAGATGGAATTTTATCCTTTGACACATCAACTATTGAAAATACTCTTTTGGGAACTCAAACCGGAATGAATATTTCATATACATTGGCAAATGGACAAGTTTTGGCACAATTACCAAATCCATTTAATTCAGCTACACAAAATGTAACTGCAGCAATTACTAATCCTATTAATTTGGGTTGTAAAGCAACAAGTACAATAAATTTTGTAGTGAATCCAATACCTAAAATTGACCTTAATTCATTTGGTGAAGACGATCAAATAGTTTGTACCAACCTACCCACTTTTAATGTAACTATTAATGCAGGAGTGCTTCCGGGTACACCTATAAATAGCTATACTTACCAATGGTATTTGAATAATATACTTATTCCTAATGCTACCCAATACAGTTTAGCCGTTTCACAAAGTGGCGATTACTCTGTTGTAGTTACAACTCCTGCAGGTTGCAGCGAAACAAGACCAATTAAAGTTACCGCATCTGTAATTGCTACTATCGAACAAATAAATATTGTAGATTTAACCGATAATAATTCGGTTGAAGTAATTGTGAGCGGAAATGGTAATTATGTTTATAGTATTGAAAGTACTAATGGTACTTATCAAACATCCAATTATTTTCAAAATCTAGATATGGGATTCTATACTGTTTATGTAAAAGATATGAATGGTTGTGGTATTGCCAAAGAAGACATTTCGGTACTTGGCGCACCTAAATTCTTTACTCCAAATGGAGATGGATACAATGATTTTTGGAATATTAGAGGGGCTAATTATAAATTTTATCCTAAATCATACATAAGAATATTTGACCGATATGGTAAAATCGTCAAACAAATTTCTGCTGTTGGCGATGGTTGGGATGGAACTTATAACGGCGCTAAACTACCTGCAGACGATTACTGGTATGTAATATATGTAGATAACGGTAGAATTGCAAAAGGTCACTTTAGTTTATTACGATAATGAAAATACTATATAAAATTTTAGCTAAGATTAACAAGTTACTATTGCCTAGTTTTAGTAAAAAGCAACTTGATATTGCCAAAGCCAAAAAATGGCAATTGGCACTTATTGGATGGCGTTATTATGTAACTAAAAGAGCCTTAGAATAATAATCTTTGAATTTCATACAACTCCTTTTTAAGATTGATTAATTTTAAAATTAGATTTGCAAATAACATATTTATCCCTATATTTGCACCCACAAAAAAGGCCTCGTGGCGCAACTGAATAGCGCACTTGATTACGGCTCAAGAGGTTACTGGTTTGAATCCAGTCGAGGTCACAACAACCCTTATAAACTATGTTTATGAGGGTTTTTTATTTTAGCTCTTCTTCTTTTTTGTTATCGAAAGTAAATTGTCTTAATTGGGGCACTTTTACAAAAGTAAATGCAACTACTCCAAGCGTAAGACATCCCCCAACTACAACTGCTCTAACGGTTCCTAACCAATTGGCCATTACCCCACTTTCAAAATCACCAAACTCATTAGACGAACTTATAAAAATGGTATTCACTGCAGAAACTCGTCCGCGCATAGCATCGGGAGTAACCAATTGCAATATGGTACTTCGAATTACAACACTTACCGCATCAAGCATTCCGGATAATAATAACATCGCAAAAGAAAGATAGAAATTGGTAGAAATACCAAATACAATTATTGACAAAGCAAAACCGGTAACACAAAGAAATAATTTTTTACCAGGGTTTGTTTTTAAAGGAATAAAAGCCAATAAACCTAAAGTTATTAATGCACCTATTCCTGGAGCTGCACGCAATACCCCAAAACCTACTTCATTTACATGCAAAATCTCCTTTTGATAAACAGGTAATAAAGCAACGGCACTACCAAAGAAAACCGAAAACATATCCAAACATTGTGCTGCCAACAAAGTTGGCGTATTCATAACAAATTTCAAGCCTTCTTTAATGCTCTTTAAGACAGGTTCTTTTTCAGGTTTTAAAATTGGTTTGACTGTAATTTTAAATATCGGAATGTAAATAAGTAACACAAAAACAATTACCGCTAAGAGTCCTGCAGTAATTCCTAATGAAGCTATAAAAACTCCTGCTGCTAATGGCCCCAATACCGATCCCATTTGCCAGGACATACTACTCCAACTTGTAGCATTAGGATAATGCTCTCGAGGAACTACTAATCCGAAAAGAGAAAACATTGAAGGTCCAAAAAAAGATCGAAGAATTCCGCCAAGAAAAACAAAAAAGTAAATCAATCCCACTAATACCGAAACAGAAAGGCTTTTTTGCACAAATGGAAGCGCTATTGCAAATAAACAAATTGCAGTAATTAAATATCCAGAAATACATCGGACAATCATTTTTCGTTTTTCATTTTGATCTACAAAATGCCCGGCAAACAAAGAACAGCCAATTGCCGGAATTACTTCGGCAAGACCAACAAAACCAAGAGATAATTTACTGTCTGTTAGTGAATACACCCAATAATACAAAATAGTAGATTGCATGTTTAATGCAAAAATCAATCCGAAACGAGTAGTTAAAAACGCCTGAAATTCTTTGATTTTAAGAGCCGGATTTTTATAAAAAAAACCAGATTCTGAAACCGACGAAGGATTAATTTTGTTCATATTGTATTGATAGGGTTTCTCTAATTTGCTGTTTTTCAAAAGTACCAATTTTGTTAAAATAGAATGGGCTTAAAAAAGAAAATTATCAACAAATAAAGACCTATATCAAGCTAATTTTAGTAGTTTTACCTACTTAATTATCAATATGCACACGGATTATCTATTAGATCAAGAATTTAGAAACGAAATTTTTGACGACAACAACACCAAATACAAAGATTTTGAAAATTGCACTTTCTACAATTGCGATTTTAGAAACTGTACTTTTAAAACCATAACCTTCATTGATTGCAATTTCTTTGATTGTAATTTTCAAGACACCAAGATTAATTATGTTTCTTTGAGAGGTGTGTTTTTCAATAAATGCAATTTTACAAATGTGAATTTTGCTATGACCGACCAAGTTATTTATGAATTCCACTTTACCGATTGCTTACTTGATTATGCTAAATTTTATGCTTTAAAGCTCAAAAAAATGAAGTTCATTAATTGTAGTATGATTGCGGCCGACTTCATGTCGAGTGATTTAACCGAAGTATTATTTGACAATTGCAATCTAAGAAGAGCGGTTTTTATTGATACCATTGCAAATAAAGCTGATTTTTCTACCAGCTACGACTATGCATTTGATCCCGAAAAAAACAAAATTAAGAAAGCCATTTTTTCAATGGAGGGCCTAAAAGGGCTTTTAGAGAAATACGACATTGTAGTAAAGTAAAACAAAAAAAGTCCTGAGAAATCAGGACTTTTTTATATCAATTAGTTCAAAATTATATTTTGATACGTTTTCTTTCGGTTTCAGTCAAATAGATTTTTCTCAATCGAATTGATTTAGGTGTAACCTCAACATATTCATCTTTCTGAATGTATTCTAGAGCTTCTTCTAATGAGAAAATAACTGGCGGGATAATTCTTGCTTTTTCATCATTTCCAGAAGAACGAACATTTGATTGTTTTTTCTCTTTAGTTACATTTACACACATATCATCACCACGAGAATTCTCACCAATTACTTGACCTTCGTATATTTCTGCATTTGGTTCAACGAAAAACTTACCTCGATCTTGTAATTTATCAATAGAATATGGAATAGCTTTCCCTTTTTCCATAGAAATTAAAGATCCTTTGTTACGTCCAGAAATCTCTCCTTTGAAAGGCTCGTATCCGATAAAACGATGTGCCATAATTGCCTCACCTGCAGTAGCAGTAAGCAATTGGTTACGCAATCCAATAATTCCACGAGATGGAATATTGAATTTTATGATCATACGCTCTCCTTTAGTCTCCATGCTTAGCATTTCTCCTTTACGGAAAGACACAAACTCAACTGCTCTTCCAGAAAGTGATTCCGGTAAGTCGATTGTTAACTCTTCTATTGGTTCACATTTTTTACCATCAATTTCTTTAATAATAACTTGAGGTTGTCCAATTTGCAATTCATACCCTTCTCTTCTCATTGTTTCAATAAGAACAGACAAGTGAAGTACACCACGTCCAAAAACCATGAATTTATCAGCAGAATCAGTTTCACCCATGCGCATTGCAAGGTTTTTTTCTAATTCTTTTGTCAATCTTTCTCTAATATGTCTTGAAGTTACAAATTTACCTTCTTTACCAAAAAATGGTGAGTCATTAATTGTAAACAACATACTCATCGTTGGCTCATCAATAGCAATAGTTTGTAAAGCTTCTGGATTTTCAAAATCAGCAATGGTATCACCAATTTCAAATCCTTCTACTCCAACAATTGCACAAATATCTCCAGCAACTACTTGAGAAACTTTTTTACGTCCCAGACCTTCAAAAGTATGTATCTCCTTAATTCTTGACTTCATCACTGAACCATCTCTTTTTACTAAAGATATTGGCATCCCTTCTTTTAATACTCCTCTTTCTAAACGACCGATAGCGATTCGTCCGGTAAAAGAAGAGAAATCTAAAGATGTAATTAACATTTGAGGAGTTCCTTCAGAAACTTTTGGAGCTGGAACATGTTCTACTACCATATCAAGAAGTGACTCAATGTTAGTCGTAACATTTTCCCAATGATCCGACATCCAGTTATTTTTTGCTGAACCATAAACCGTTGGAAAATCCAATTGCCATTCTTCTGCACCCAATTCGAACATCAAATCAAAAACTTTTTCATGTACTTCCTCTGGAGTACAATTTTCTTTATCTACTTTATTGATAACCACACAAGGCTTCAAACCTAAGTCGATTGCTTTTTGCAAAACAAAACGCGTTTGTGGCATTGGACCTTCAAAAGCATCAACCAAAAGGCAAACACCATCAGCCATATTTAATACACGCTCTACTTCTCCACCAAAATCGGCGTGACCAGGAGTGTCAATGATATTGATTTTAGTACCTTTATAAACTACCGATACATTTTTAGAAGTAATAGTAATACCTCTTTCACGCTCTAGATCGTTGTTGTCTAATATTAAGTCACCCGTATTTTCGTTATCACGAAAAAGTTGACAGTGGTACATGATTTTGTCAACCAAAGTAGTCTTACCGTGGTCAACGTGGGCAATAATTGCAATGTTTCTGATAGATTCCATCTTGTTTTTTTAGGAGGTGCAAAGGTACACTTTATTTTGACAAAAAAAATCTTACACCTAATACTTTACATTTTAATAATCAATTAAGATACTTTTTAGGATTAAGAATAAAGATTTTGAAAATTTGGAAAGGTATTAAAACAAAAAAACTCCCATTACTGGAAGTTTTAATTGTATTTTAAAAATGAAAAATATTACATTTTCGCAACATGCTTAGTTAATTTAGATTTTAAATTAGAAGCTTTGTTATCGTGAATGATATTTTTCTTAGCCAAACGGTCAATCATTGAGATTACACCAGCTAATTTAGAAGCTGCATCTGATTTATCAGTAGCTACTCTAAGTGCTTTAATAGCATTACGAGTAGTTTTGTGTTGGTATCTATTTAATACTCTTTTCTTTTCGTTACTTCTAATTCTTTTTAAAGCTGACTTATGATTTGCCATTTTATATATTTTTATTTAAATAATTTATTTTGTAGCCCGTAGGGGAATCGAACCCCTCTTACCAGGATGAAAACCTGGCGTCCTAACCGATAGACGAACGGGCCTACTGCTTAAATGCGGATGCAAAAATACAACTATTTTTTATTCGTACAAGTGTAGTTGTATTTTTTTTTT
>CAMCBB010000066.1 GCA_945872875.1 Flavobacterium psychrophilum | reverse complement strand
TGGAAATGGTAATTACACTCTTTCAGATTTAGATGTTAGTCAAACTTTATTAAACACAACTGGATATTGTTCTAACCGAACAAATTTTGCTGGCTGGGCTATAATAATAGTCTATAAGGATTTAAGTTTACCACTAAACCAGATTAATATCTATGATGGTTTACAAAGTATTCCGAATTCTTTAAATATAACTTTAAACAGCTTAAATGTAATAGACAATAATAACGCTCAAATTGGATTTATTGCTTGGGAAGGTGATTCAAACCTTGCCGTTAATGAAACATTAATGATTAACGGTAACACTTTAAGTAATCCTCCTTTAAATCCTGCAAATAATGCTTTTAACGGCACCAATAGTATTACTGGATCTTCGAGTTTATACAATATGGATTTGGATATTTACAACATTCAAAACAACATTAATATTGGAGATACCTCAGCTCAAATTCAGCTAACATCAGGACAAGATGTGGTATTAATTAATGCAATAGTAACCAAATTAAATAGCCAATTACCCGATGCCGCTATGGTACTAAATTCAACTAGTCAAATTTGTGATTCTAGAGACCTAACTTTAAATTTTACGGTAACTAATTACAATTGCACGAGTAACCTTCCAGCTGGAACCCCAATTGCTATTTATGCTAACGGGCAGTTGATTGTACAAATGCAAACAACAGCTGTAATTCCTGTTGAGGGAAGTGCAACCCAACAAATAACCGTTTCCATCCCAAATAGTATTCCAGATAATTTCACCATAACTATAGTAATAGATGACGATGGCACCGGACATGGAATTGTAACTGAAATATCTGAAAGCAACAATCAAGCTACAAGTGGATTACTTACATTCTCTACAAGCCCTATTGCAAATGCATTAGAACCTAAAACAACCTGCAATCAAGGGTTAACGCAAGGATCATTTAACTTTTTTGAGTACAGCACACAATCATTAACAAACACAACAGACACCTTTACTGGATTTTATGAATCGGCTGCTGACGCAACATTAGCAACCAATGCAATTGCAAATCCAACCAATTACATTGCGACAACTACTCCTAAAGAAATTTTTATTCGCATCGAAAATCAAAATTGCTTCACAATCAGCTCGTTTTGGCTATATACTAAAAATTGTCCACCAACGGTTTACAATTATGTATCGAGCAATAACGACCAAGACAACGACACCTTTTTTATTGATGGCCTAAGAGATGTATTTGTAAAGTTTGAGCTGGAAATTTACAATCGTTGGGGAAAACTAATTTGGACTGGTAATAATTCCACTCCCAATTGGGATGGTGTTCCAAATAAAGGTACTCGTGTAGATAATTCAGCTGTACCCGAAGGAACTTATTATTACATTCTTAATTTAAACGACAACGACTATCCAGAGCCAATTATAGGATGGTTGTATTTTAGAAAGTAACTAGAATATTTATAAAATCTCAGTAACTTCGCAAAAATTAATTTTCTCTTGAAACAAATAACTTCCATACAAAATCCTTTCATTAAATCCTTAGTGCAATTGCAAGAAAAGGCCAAAGCGCGCAAGCAATCCGGCACTTTTTTAATTGAAGGTAAACGCGAAATTGAATTGGCAATAAAAGGAGGCTACATAATTAATACCATTCTTTTTCTGCCTGAAATAATTTCGCAAAAAGATCTTAATAAATTTATCGCTAATTCTATTGAAATTGAGGTAATCGAGATCAATAAAGAAATTTATCAAAAACTTGCTTATAGAGATTCTACAGAAGGATTTATTGCTGTGGCAGAAGCTAAATCGACTAATTTAGAAGATTTAATTTTGCCAGAAAATCCTTTGATTTTGGTCATGGAATCAATTGAAAAACCAGGTAATATTGGAGCGATGCTTCGCACGTGTGATGCAGCCAATATAGATGCCGTGATATTAGCAAATCCAATAACCGATTTATATAATCCGAATTTAATTCGATCTAGTGTGGGCTGTATTTTTACCAATCAAATTGCAACCGGAACCAACGAAGAAGTAATTGCTTTTTTAAAAAATAGAAAAATTAGTATTTACAGCGCAACACTCCAAGATTCGAATTCCTATCACACACAAAATTACACTCCTGCCTCAGCAATTGTTGTAGGTACTGAAGCAACCGGACTTTCACAAACTTGGCGGGATAATGCTAATCAAAATATACTAATTCCAATGCAAGGACAAATCGATTCTATGAATGTATCAGTCGCTGCAGCCATTTTATTATTTGAAGCCAAAAGACAACGCGGCTTTGAAACCAACTAACTAAAAATTATGAAAAGTAAATTATTTATTGCGCTATTAATAGCAACGCTTAATTTAAATGCCCAAATATCAGAAGCCAAATTAGATGATGTGGTGCAACGTACCATGAAGACTTTTAATGTGCCCGGAATAGCTGTTGCCATTGTAAAAGATGGTAAAGTTGTAATTTCTAAAGGATATGGTGTAAACAATATCAAAACCCAGCAAAAGGTTGACGGAAACACGCTTTTCGGAATTGCTTCCAATAGTAAAGCGTTTACTTCTGCTGCACTTGCCATGTTAGTTGACGAAAAGAAAATCAACTGGGATGACAAGGTAATTCAATACATTCCAGAATTTAAAATGTACAACGATTATGTGACTAACGAATTTACTATTCGAGATTTACTTACGCATAGAAGCGGACTCGGATTGGGTGCCGGTGACTTAATGATTTGGCCTGACGGACATAATTTTACACCAAAAGATATCATTAATAACATTCACTTTCTAAAGCCTGTATCGGCATTTAGAACCAAATACGATTACGACAATTTATTGTATGTTATTGCAGGTGAAGTTATTGAAAGAGTTTCAGGTAAAGGTTGGTGTGATTTTGTAGAAACGAGAATCCTATCGCCATTAAAAATGAATAACAGCGCTGCTTCATGGAATAGATTAAAAGACACCACCAATACCATTGTTCCGCATGTGCCAACAAACGGAAAACTAGAAGTAATTAAAAGATACACCAATCCCATTTTTGATGCTGCTGCCGGAATTTACTCTAGTACTAATGATTTAAGCAAATGGGTAATTGCTCAATTAAATCGAGGTAAATATGGTATAAACAACGAAAATAGATTGTTTAGCGAAGCGGTTCAAAAAGACATGTGGACCTCTCAAACTATTCTGCCTTTAAACAATATGAAACCCTACAGTTGCAATTTTAAAGCTTACGGATTGGGATGGCAATTAACAGATATTAATGGACATCTTCAGGTATCGCACACAGGAGGTTTAGACGGAATTGTAACCCAAACCATTATGATTCCTGATGTACAATTAGGAATAATTGTATTAACCAATCAACAATCGGGAGCTGCTTTTACAGCAATTTCAAATACAATTAAGGATAGTTATTTAGGCCTAAATTTTCCTGATCATGTGGTTACTTTAAGCGCTAATAGAAAACAAGCCGAAGACAATGCTGATAAAATTACTGAGGAAGTTTGGACTAAAGTAAATCAAAATGTAGCTTCAAACACCCAATTAGAGCCAAAAAAACTAACTGGAACTTATATTGATAATTGGTTTGGCAAGATAAAAATATTCTTAAGCAATGGCGTTTTGCGTTTTCAATCGGAGCGTTCTTCAAGACTAAAGGGCTCGATTTTTTATTACAAAAAGAACACCTATGCGGTAAAATGGGATATTAGAAGTTTTCAAGCTGATGCTTTTATTCATTTTGATATCACAGAAGATGGGATTGCTACACAATTTAAAATGGAAGCGATTTCTCCGCTAACCGACTTTAGTTACGACTTCCAAGACTTGGATTTCAAAAAGGATGTAAATTAATCTGGGGATTATTTTTTCGGGGTTACTTCTTTAGATTTATTTTTTAGCGTTTTTTTATACAACGGTAAAAAGTAAGAAACGCTGTAATTAAATCCTGCTCCAAATTTTCCTTCGTAAGTTCTATTGAACCCAGGAATATATAAGTTATCGAAGTTTTCGGGTGTTTTATTCGTAATCAAATGATTCATTCTAAAACTAAATCCAAGGTATAAATTACGGAATAATTCCGCTTTAACTCCAGCTACAACTTCTAACCATTGTGCAGACAAACCATCAAATTTTTCTCCTGATTCAATAATTGGTTTTGGAAAATAATTATTAGCATAATAAATAGAATAACTATTTAATGTTTGGTTAAAGCCACTTACTCCATAACGCATTCCCACATAAATCATGTTATTCATTCCCAACCAATTTTCGTAGGAATTATAATCAAATCCGACTTTAAGATAAGTACCGTTTGTAGTAAAATTCAACTGATCGTCGGCAACGGTGATATTTTCATTTCCAATTTCGGCAGCCAAATAATGTCTTCTTGTAAATTTAAAATCCCCTACTAGTTCTAATCCTTTGTAATTTTTGTCGTATAAAGATCTTGTGAATTTATACATATCCACACCAACGCGCAAACCATAGCGCTCGGTTTTAGGCTTCACGCTATCCTTTTTCACAGCTGTTGAATCTTTTATTGCAGCTTTTTGTGCCAGCGTTGTTAGCGAACACAAAACCAAGAATAAACTAAAAAAACATTTTAATATGTACTTCATTTTCAGATTCTAGATTAGGTTTTGCTATGATTATATTTTTTATCCAATTATTGCTATCTACAGTTAGTATATTGGAACTGGTATTGGTTAAATTAAATAAATACTTAAATCCACATGCTCTAGAAATATAGACTTCTTGAGTGGTATAATTATAAGTTACGACATCTTCATTTTCTGACGCGCCACCAAAATCATATTTCAACGAATAGGTTGTGGTTGTAGCAGAAGGATTTAAGGGAAGATATATTTTATTGCTATTTGATAAATAACGAGATGGATTTATAACAGGTAAAGTGGCATTAAAAACAACCCCTTCAGTCATTCCAGAAGCAACCGCCTTAAGATTGGTTAGACTTTTTAATGTAGGAGTAGTAATTGAATAATCATAAAATTCAATAACTAATCTTGGTGTAGTTGGTGTAGTTGCATCGCAAATATCGTCCTTTTCACAGGAAAGGAAAGAGAAGGATATTAATAGAAATAAAAATATTTTTTTCATAAAACTGTATTCAAATTATTTCAACTCCAAAAGTACAACATTTTCCACATGATGCGTTTGTGGAAACATATCCACCGGACGCACTCGAATTACTTTGTATTTTTCATCCATTAAAGCCAAGTCTCTAGCTTGTGTAGCCGAATTACAGCTTACATAAACTACTCGCTTCGGAGCAATTTTCATAATTTGTTCTACTACATCTTTGTGCATACCATCTCGGGGAGGATCAGTTATAATTACATCGGGCTGGCCATGTTGTGCAATAAATTCTTCATTGAACACATTTTTCATATCACCAACAAAAAACTCGCAATTGGAAATGGCATTGCGTTTCGCATTTTCTTTAGCATCGGCAATAGCTTCAGGCACTGCTTCTACTCCAATTACTTTTTTTGCTTTTTTAGATACAAACTGAGCAATGGTTCCGGTACCGGTATATAAATCATAAACAACCTCGTTACCAGTTAATCCTGCAAAATCTCTAGTTATTTTATACAATTCATAGGCTTGATCTGAATTGGTTTGATAAAACGATTTGGCATTGATACTAAAATGCAATCCTTCCATTTCTTCCAAAATATAATCTCTCCCTTTGAATAATTTAATATCTTGATCATAAAGTGTATCGTTCGCCTTGCTATTAATTACATATTGCAAAGAGGTTATTTGTGGAAACTTCTCATAAATATGATCCAATAATAACTCTCGATTTTCTTTATCATTTTCAAAAAACTGAAGCAATACCATGATTTCACCTGTAGATGCAGTACGAATCATTAAGGTTCGTAATAACCCCTCGTGATTTCTAGCATTGAAAAAAGTCATTCCTTTTTGAACGGCAAATTCTCGAATTGTATTTCGAATAGCATTTGAAGGATCTTCTTGCAAATGGCATTTATCGATATTCAAAATCTTATCCCACATTCTAGGAATATGAAATCCTAAAGCTGGGTTTTTACTCAAATTAGCATCTTCCGATTGGATTTCGGTTTCGGTTAACCAACGCGTATCCGAAAAACCAAACTCCATTTTGTTTCTATAAAAAAACTGCTTTTCCGACCCCATAATTGGTTCAAATTCGGGTAGCTCTACTTTAGCTATTCGTTTCAAATTGTTGTAAACCTCTTGGTTTTTATAAAACAACTGGCGTTCGTAGTTCATGTTTTGCCATTTACATCCGCCGCAAGCACCAAAATGTTGGCAAACAGGCTCAATTCTGTGTTCAGAAAAAGAATGAAATTTTATGGCTTTTCCTTCAAAATAGGACTTACGCTTTTTTAAAGTTTGTACATCTACCACATCGCCAGGCACCACATTTGGAAGAAAAATCACTTGACCTTCTGGTGCTTTTGCAACCGAAACTCCTTTGGCACCGGCATCAAGTACGGTAACATTTTCAAAAATAACTTTATCTGTCTTCTTTTTTCCCATAGCGCAAAAATAAACTATTGCTTTGTTTTTCATATTGGTTTAGCAAAAAAATAAGAAATCTTTTTACCTCAATATTTTATTAGCTTCGAAATTGGTATATTTGAAAAAATAACTTTTATGATTACCCACCTTGCTTTACTTCGTGGCATCAACGTTTCGGGACATAATATGATTAAAATGGATGCCTTAAAAACAGCTTTAGAAAGCATCGGTTTTTTAAATGTAATTACCTACATCCAATCCGGAAATGTATTTGTGACAACTCCCGAAGAAAGCCCTACCAAAGTGGGTTTCTTAATCAAACAAGAAATTTATAAAACCTTTGGCCACGATGTTCCTGTGGTAGTAATTGGTAAAAATGATTTAGAAGTTTGTTTAAAAAACAATCCATTTTTATGCGAAAAAGAAACAGACACCAAGAAACTCTATGTTTCATTTGTTTCCATGGAATTAAAAAGCGAACGCATTCATGATTTAAAAATCAGTAAAATCAAACCCGATCAGGTTCATATTGATCAAAATAGAATTTATATCAAATACGACATTTCTCCAGCAAAAACTAGGTTAGACAATAGTTATATTGAAAAAAATCTAAATGTTATTTCAACGATTCGAAATTGGAATACGGTTAATAAATTATTGGAAATATTTGAAACACTCCCTTCTTAATTAAAATTAATATTATATAATAACCTACATTAAGTAAATTATAAATTTGATAATTTTTGAATAGTAATTTTTCGATTATCGTAATATTATTTGTTATTTTTGCTATCCTAGGATGATTTCTCTCCAAAAGAAGGAATGGCTTTATTAAAAAGATCTGCCTAAATGCAGATAAATCAAGAAAATATGTCAGTTATAGAAAAAATTAGCTCACAAGAAGCTATAGCTTTAGAAGACAAATATGGAGCACACAATTACCACCCACTTCCGGTAGTTCTTAGCAAAGGTAACGGAGTTTTTGTATGGGATGTAGAAGGAAAGAAATATTACGATTTCCTTTCTGCTTATTCTGCAGTAAACCAAGGGCATTGCCATCCAGATATTGTGAATGCCATGATTGAGCAAGCGCAAACCTTAACCCTAACTTCACGTGCATTTTACAACGACAAATTAGGTGTTTACGAAGAATATGTGACCAATTATTTTGGTTTTGATAAAGTATTGCCCATGAATACCGGTGCCGAAGCAGTAGAAACCGCTTTGAAACTATGTAGAAAATGGGCCTATGAGAAAAAAGGAATTCCAGAAAACGAAGCACAAATAATTGTTTGCGACGGAAATTTCCACGGAAGAACAACAACAATCATCTCCTTTTCTAACGATGAAAATGCCAGAAAGAACTTCGGACCTTACACAGCTGGTTTTATTAAAATCCCATATGACGATGTAGCCGCTTTAGAAAAAGTAATGCAATCCTCTAAAAACATAGCCGGTTTCCTTGTAGAACCAATTCAAGGGGAAGCTGGAGTATATGTGCCTGCGGAGGATTATTTGGCGAAAGCCAAAGCGCTTTGCGAAGCCAACAATGTTTTATTTATTGCTGACGAAGTGCAAACCGGAATTGCAAGAACAGGCTCAATATTAGCAGTTTGTGGAAATTGCACCTGTGAAAAATCTTGTGAAAAACAAAGTACTTATGTAGCGCCAGATATCTTAATTTTAGGTAAAGCGCTATCAGGTGGTGCCTATCCTGTATCTGCCGTATTGGCAAATGATTCGATTATGAATGTAATTAAACCGGGCCAACACGGATCTACTTTTGGTGGAAATCCAATTGCCGGAGCCGTTGCAATTGCAGCTTTGGAAGTAGTAAAAAAAGAAAGTCTATCTCAAAATGCTCGAGTACTTGGAAAGCTATTTAGAGAAAAATTAGGTGGATACATTAAAACTTCTTCTATCGCAACTTTAGTTCGTGGAAAAGGACTATTAAACGCCATAGTAATTAACGATACCGAAGAAAGTGATACAGCTTGGAACATCTGCATGGCTTTGAGAGATAACGGCCTGCTAGCAAAACCAACTCACGGAAACATCATTCGCTTTGCTCCGCCATTAGTAATGACCGAAGCGCAATTGTTAGATTGTGTTTCTATAATTATTAAAACGCTAAAACAATTCGAATAAAAGTTTAGAAAGCATAAAAAAACCGTCTTTAAGACGGTTTTTTTATGCTTGTTATCGAGCCATATCCTGCAAATGTTGTAATCTCTCTTGAAGTAATGCTGGATCTTGAAGTGCATCCAAACCAATCATTTTAATTATCCAAATAAAGTACAATAGTGTTATAGCATTTAATACTATACCGATGATACATAATATTTTACCGGTATTTAACTGACTAAAGTTGATGAATTTATCTGGAGATCCATTATACAAAATAAGATCTTTATGTGTTAAATACAATCCTACTATCGCCAAAATCAATCCGAACAATCCATAACAACAACAAGTTAGTATTGATAAAATGCCTAGAACAAGAACAGCGGTAGCATTGGGTAATTTTTGGTTTTCCATTGGTTATTATTTTAATATTAAAAAAGAAATTTCATTTTGTAAACATACGAAGCAATCATAATAATTGCATTGCTGATAGCAAAAAATACTACTATTTTAGAATTCTTAGGATTTGAAAAAACTAAATAATAAGCACCCGAAACAAAGAACAAAAGCGACGTGTATATTGCCGGAAACATATTAAACGCTTTAATAAATTCACCATGCACCAACAAATCAAGTGCGCGTTGAAAACCGCAACCAATGCAATCCATTCCAAAAAACTCCTTGAACATACAAGGCAACATATAGTTTTTCATCCTAATAATAATTAGTACAATTTTACAAATATTTTATGAAAAGTCTGCATTCTAATTTTAGTTTTCTATTTTTGATACTTAAATCGATTCCAATGAAGAAGTTATTTTTTCTAATTATGGTTGCTGCCATTTTTGTTGCATTCTACGAACAAAATACACCCGAACCAAATATTTTCATCACGTGTATTGCGTTGTTAATTTTCATGTATGGCATGCTAAAATTATCTGCAAAAATTCCACCTAAAGATTCTGAAGATGACGACAAAGAAATTTGATATTGGTGATCAAGTTTCCGTTCTTGATGAAGCAGTAGACGGAATTGTAATTGCCGTAAAAAATACTGAAATTACAATTAAAACTACGGATGATTTTGTGTTGACTTATTTTGTCAATGAATTAGTTAAAATAAACAATACCAATGATTTAAAACAAATTATAAAAAGTGGAACTTTAGTTAAAAAAAGCGTCGATATTCAACCGCAAAAAAAACACAAT
>CAMCBB010000065.1 GCA_945872875.1 Flavobacterium psychrophilum | reverse complement strand
CGAATACCTGCGGTATCTACAAGGTTAAATTCAAATCCGAAACGGTCAAATTTAGTATCGATGGCGTCTCTGGTAGTTCCTGCAATATCGGTAACAATGTAGCGATCTTGCCCAATTAACGCATTGATGAAACTTGATTTCCCTGCGTTAGGTCTTCCTACTACAGCAAATCTTGGCAGTTCAATTTCTTCTTGAGTTGGTAATGGTTTTACCGGAAAGGAATCAATTAGCGCATCTAACAAATCTCCGGTTCCGCTTCCAGAGATACTGGCAAACGAGTAATATTCACCCAAACCTAAATTATAAAATTCCACTGCGTCTTTTTCACGCATGGCATTGTCTACTTTATTAACGGCAAGTAAAACGGGTTTGGTTACTTTTCGAAGTAATTTTGCCACTGCATCATCCATTGGGGTAATGCCTTCTTCTACATCTACAACAAAAATAATGACATCGGCTTCGTCAATAGCTAATTCTACTTGTTTGCGAATTTCTTCTTCAAATACATCATCGCTTCCTTTAATGTATCCTCCCGTGTCAATAACTGAAAATTCCTTTCCGTTCCATTCGCTTTTTCCGTAATTTCGATCTCTGGTAACTCCTGAAACCGAATCCACGATAGCTTCTCTTCGTTTAATCAACCTATTAAAAAGGGTTGATTTTCCTACATTTGGTCTTCCAACAATGGCTACAATGTTATTCATAGTATTTTTAAATAAGCTGCAAAGGTACTATTTAGAGCTGTAAAATCAATTTTTTTAGATTTTAAGTGAAATAATATTTTAAATTATTTAATAAATACAAGAATATTTATAATTTATTTGGTTGGGATATATAAATAATTGAGCAAATAATTTTACACGAAGTTAAATTCCAGCAGGTTTATATAAAATGGAATAAAACTCATATTATTTCCAAATTTATTCTTGAAAATAATTTAATTGTTTCACAATTAAACGCATTGAGTCTAGAAAACAGACTTTTTACTTCAAATGCTGAATTGTTTAAAGTTATGGCAAATCCTGATTAATTTATTTTAAATAGTTACTTTTGTCGACTGAAATTTAGTAAAATGATTATTCCAAAAACTAGACAAGAAATAGAATTGATGCGCGAAAGTGCACTGATTGTTTCCAAAACCTTAGGAGAAATAGCAAAAGTAATCAAGCCCGGTGTAACTACTTTATATTTAGATAAAATTGCCGAAGAATGCATTAGAGATCACGGAGCTATACCAGGATTTTTAGGACTTTATGGGTTTCCAAATACATTATGTGTAAGTCCAAATACGCAAGTGGTTCACGGAATTCCAAATAACAAACCACTTGAAGAAGGCGATATTATTTCGGTAGATTGTGGAGCATTGAAAAATGGTTTTTACGGAGATCATGCGTATAGTTTTGAAATTGGAGAAGTTGCTCCCGAAGTGAAAAAATTACTTCAGGTTACCAAAGAAAGTTTGTACCTCGGAATTAGAGAATTTCGAGTTGGAAATAGAGTAGAAGATGTTGGCAATGCAATTCAAAAATATTGCGAAGGACATGGATATGGTGTGGTGAGAGAATTAGTTGGGCACGGAATTGGGACAAAAATGCATGAAGATCCAGAAATGCCAAATTATGGAAAAAAAGGTCGCGGAAAAATGTTTGTTGAAGGAATGGTGGTAGCTATAGAACCGATGATAAACATGGGTACTAAGAATATAAAACAGTTAAAAGACGGCTGGACTATTCTTACAGCCGACGGAAAACCAAGTGCACATTTTGAGCACGATGTAGCTATTATTGATGGAAAACCAGAGATTTTATCTACTTTTAAATATGTCTATGACGCACTAGGAATTGTAAGTAATGAAGAAGATGAATTCCGAAAAAATCCATTAAGTTAGGCATGAAAAAAATATTCAAGTTTATATTAAATACCATTCCAAGGCCAATATTAATTCGGTTGAGTATTGTGGTGCGACCCATATTAGCCTTCATATTAAAAGGAAATCGATTTACTGATCCTATTGACGGAAAAAGTTTTAGCATGTTTTTACCCTATGGTTATGGAAACCAAAGAAATAATGTGCTTTCACCAAGCACACTTTCATTAGAAAGACACCGTTTATTATGGTTGTATTTGCAAAATGAAACCGACTTTTTTACTGCAACTCTTAAGAAAAAAGTATTGCATTTTGCACCCGAGCAAGAGTTTTACAAACGATTCAAAAAACAAACCAATATTGAGTATACTACAACCGATTTGCTTTCGCCTTTGGCAGATGTAAAAGCAGATATTTGTAATTTACCTTTTGAAGATAATAGCTACGATATCATTTTTTGCAACCATGTTTTAGAACATATTCCAGATGATACCAAAGCCATGCAAGAATTGTATCGTGTATTAAAGCCAGGTGGGATGGGAGTTTTTCAAATTCCGCAAGAGTTGTCAAGAGCAACTACTTTTTCTGATGATACGATATTAGATCAAAAAGAAAGAGCTAAAATCTTTGGTCAATACGATCATGTTCGTGTATATGGTAGAGATTATTTTGACAAATTAAGAAGCATCGGATTTAAAGTGGTTGAAGAAGATTACACGGCTAAATTATCTTCCGAATTAGTAGAAAAATATTGTTTGGCAAAAGGAGAAATCATTCCGGTTTGTTTTAAATAAATTATTTATTTGGCTTAATTGAAGATAATATTATTTGTTATCTTTACATTTATAATACCTATACTATGTTTAGAAAGTATTTATTTCTTATAACTTTTCTTATTACTGCAACAATTTCATTTTCACAAGAAAAAGAAGTAGTTCCTCCTTATTATATTAAGACAGTTTCTTTTGTTCAAAACGGGCAAAATGCAGTTCCTTTATTTTTATTGGGAGATACTTTCCAATTACAATTTGATGATTTGCACGGCACAGAGGACAATTATTATTATAAAATCACCCATTGTGATTATGACTGGAAGCCATCTCAATTATCAATAAATGAATACCTAGGAGGATTTGATGAATTAAGAATTCAAGATTATTATAATTCGATAAATGCACTCCAAATTTACTCACACTATAAACTTACAATTCCAAATAAACAAACCCAGTTAAAAGTAAGCGGAAACTACATAATTAGCATCCTAAACGAAAGCAGAGAAGTGGTTTTTTCAAGGAAAATAATTATTTGTGAAGACTTAGTTTCTGTTCCGATGCA
This sequence comes from Flavobacterium psychrophilum, assembly GCA_945872875.1. Classification (GTDB taxonomy): domain Bacteria; phylum Bacteroidota; class Bacteroidia; order Flavobacteriales; family Flavobacteriaceae; genus Flavobacterium; species Flavobacterium psychrophilum_N. The sequence continues at coordinate 6,763 of CAMCBB010000065.1, read as the reverse complement.
AGTAAAAAGAGCTCGAACTAACAACAATTTAGAATACAAACATAATTTAGAATTTGCTGTAAAATCAAACGCTATAACTTTTCAAAGTCCGCTTACGAATGTAAAAGTATTGTTAATGCAAAACGGTCGATTTGATAACTCAATTTCCAAAATCAAACCCATGTATACTATTGGAAATGATCTTATTTATAAATACGATACTGAAACACAATTTTGGGCAGGAAACGAATACCTGTTTTTTGAAAATAAAAACATAAGAGTGGCTACAAATAGTATTGCTCAAGTTGATTTAAATAGTGGTTTATATAGTTGTTATTTATATACCAATGGCGCTAGAGCTTCACAACAATATACTTTTTGGCCAGATATAAATGGAAATTTTTTAGTTAACAATCTTAATGCAGAAAACAACGAAATTGAATCAGATTATGTTTGGATTTATTTTTCACTTTCTGCACCTGCCTTTTACCTAGATAAAAACATTTATGTAACCGGAATGTTTAATAATTATGTACTTTCTGATGAAAATAAAATGGACTATAATGAAAAAAAGGGCATTTATGAAAAGGCTATGATGGTTAAACAAGGATTTACAAATTACTCTTTTTCAGTAGGGGATGGGAAAGGTAAAATTGATGCAGAAAATGCTATTGATGGTAACTTTTGGCAAACAGAAAATAACTACCACGCCATCATTTATTACCGAGAAAATAACCAGCGCTACGATAGAGTAATCGGCAAAGGAATTGCAACTTCTACAGAAATAATTAATTAATCTTTTTTTTAGATTAATTTAATATTGCAAGCACAATAATTTTGTAACTTTACAAAAAGTTCGTTTATGGTTACTCAAATAACAAGAGGCATAAAAATTTCTGTAAACACAAGTTTTGAAGGTACTTACTTCAAAAACCACAAAATTCATTTTGCTTTTTCTTACGAAATAACTATAGAAAATTCCAGCAAGGATACCGTTCAATTAATTACGCGTCATTGGGAAATATTTGATTCTCTTAATGATTTAGAAATTGTAGATGGCGAAGGCGTAATTGGAAAAAAACCAGTCATTAAACCGGGTGAATCCCATACATATTCTTCTGGCTGTTTGCTTTCTTCACCACATGGCGCCATGAAAGGTTTTTTTAACATGATTAATTTTACTACTACAAGAAATTTCCGAGTTATAGTGCCCACATTTCGACTAAGTGCGCCTTATGCTTTAAATTAGGAACCAAACCAGTTATCCAATTCAAGTTTACTTGTAAAAATTCAAAAAAACCTTTGTACTTTTGTTGCAAATTGAATAATTAGATGGAAATAATCTAATATTCTAACGATCTAATTAGCCTAACAATCTAACGAATTATATTATGTCAAAAGGATTTTTTCATGTACCTAAAGCAGTTAACGAACCTGTAAAATCATATGCGCCAAATTCTCCTGAAAAAGCAGCTGTATTAGCAGCTTACAAAAAAATGTGGAACGAATCGATCGATGTACCAATGTACATTGGATCAGAGCAAGTGCGTACCGGAAATACCCAAAATATGTCGGCTCCTCATGATCACCAACATATAGTAGGAACTTACCATGTAGCAGAAAAAAAACATATTGATGCTGCCATCGAAGCAGCATTAGAAGCTAGAAAAACTTGGTCGCAAATGCCTTGGGAACACCGCGCAGCGATTTTCTTAAAAGCAGCCGAATTAATTGCGGGTCCTTACAGAGCTCGAATTAATGCAGCAACTATGATTGCACAATCTAAAACTATTTTTCAAGCAGAAATAGATGCTTCTTGTGAGCTAATTGACTTCTTGCGTTACAACGTGGAATTCATGACACAAATTTATAATGACCAACCAAAATCGGTTTCCGATATTTGGAATCGCGTAGAGTACCGTCCGCTTGAAGGGTTTGTATATGCGATTACTCCATTTAATTTTACAGCTATTGCGGCCAACTTGCCTGCAAGTGCGGCATTAATGGGAAATACCGTTGTTTGGAAACCTAGTGATAGTCAAGTTTTCTCTGCCAAAATCATTATTGATATTTTTAAAGAAGCAGGTGTTCCAGATGGTGTTATCAATGTAGTGTTTGGAGATCCAGTTATGATTACAGACACGGTATTAGCAAGTCCAGATTTTGCTGGAGTGCATTACACAGGATCGACTTTTATATTCAAAGAGATTTGGAAAAAAATTGGAAACAACATCCATACATATAAAACCTATCCAAAAATTGTTGGAGAAACAGGCGGAAAAGATTTTATTGTAGCGCATCCATCAGCCAATGTGAAACAAGTAGTTACCGGAATTACCCGTGGAGCTTTTGAATTTCAAGGGCAAAAATGTTCAGCAGCGTCAAGAGCTTATATTCCGCAAAGTTTGTGGCCGGCAGTTAAAGCGCAATTAATTACCGATGTGAATTCCATGAAAATGGGATCTCCAGAAGATTTTGGTAACTTTATTACTGCAGTTATTCACGAAGGTTCTTTTAATAAATTAGCTGGCTTTATAGATCAAGCTAAAAAAGATGCTGACGCAGAAATTATACTTGGTGGAAACTATGATAAATCAAAAGGATATTTCATTGAGCCAACAGTTATTGTTACTACCAATCCGAAATATGCAACTATGGAAACCGAACTTTTTGGCCCCGTAATTACCATCTATGTTTATGAAGATGCCAAATGGAAAGAAACATTAAAACTAGTTGATGAAACTTCAGAATATGCATTAACTGGAGCAATTTTCAGTCAAGATCGCTATGCTATTGTTGAAGCTACAAATGCTTTACAAAATGCAGCTGGAAACTTTTATATTAATGATAAACCAACCGGAGCTGTTGTTGGAATGCAGCCATTTGGAGGTGCAAGAGCTTCAGGAACCAATGATAAAGCAGGATCGATGCAGAATTTATTGCGTTGGGTTTCTCCAAGAACAATCAAAGAAACTTTTGTTACGCCTGAAGATTATCGTTATCCTTTTTTGGGAGAATAATTAAATTCAGAAATTAAAATTTATAAAAAAGCCCTAACAGATGTTAGGGCTTTTTTTATTTTAAGGGTAAGTGCACCACTTTTTTAGTTTCAAAAAAATCTTCTTTAAAGAAATCAGATAAATTGTATTGAGTTGCTTTTGGAAAGTTTTTTAACTCTTCGGTTAAGTCGCCGCCTTTTAAATATAATATTCCGTTTGACAAATCGTTAGAATTTGTTTTTTTAATTTTACCCGAAACCCAAGACACAAAATCGGGCATATTGGTTACGGCTCTACTCACTATAAAGTCAAAATCTTGTTTTACATTTTCAGCTCGCATTTGCTCGGCTTTTACATTTTTAAGTCCAAGTGCAGTAGCTACTTCATTCACCACTTTAATTTTTTTGCCAATAATATCAATCAAGTAAAAATCAACTTCCGGAAATAATATCGCTAACGGAATTCCAGGAAAGCCACCGCCGGTGCCCACATCCAAAATTTTAGTATTTGGCTTAAACGTAATTACTTTCGCAATTCCCAAGGAATGCAATACATGGCGGGTATACAATTCGTCAATATCTTTTCTCGAAATGACATTAATTTTCGAATTCCAATCTTGATATAAATCTTGAAGTTTTTCAAATTGATGTATCTGATTTTCTGTAAGTTTTGGGAATTGTTTTGTAATTTCCTGCATATAATTCATTTTAGGCAAAAATAGTATAATTAGTTAATAATTATGACTTGATTTTGAGTTTAAAAAAATTATAATAATTACATTTGTACAAACTTATGAATTTCAAAATCATGAATAACGCTACCCCAATATTTTCTAAAAACGATAGTATTAAATTTTTTAGAACCCTTAATAAAAAAGTAAATGATTACTTTAAAGATAATAATCTAGAAAAAACAGGAAACTGGAAATTGCACTTGAAAACAATTGTAATGTTTTCTATTTTTCTAACTCCTTACTTCTTTTTATTAGCGATGGATATGCCTTTTTGGACCTATTTATTGTTAAATGTAGTTATTGGAATAGGAATGGCTGGTGTAGGTATGAATGTGATGCACGATGGAAACCACGGAGCGTATTCTAGTAAATCATGGGTAAATAAAATAATGGGGGGTAGTATTTATATTCTTGCCGGAAATGTATACAATTGGCAAGTGCAACACAATGTATTGCACCACACTTATACTAATATTCTAGGTCATGATGAAGATTTAGAAGCAGGAAGAATTTTGCGTTTTACCAAAGAAGCCAAATGGTACAAACACCATAAATTCCAACAATATTATTCGGTTTTTCTATATGGATTGTTGACTTTTAATTGGGCAATTACTACCGATTTTCTTCAAATGAAACGCTACCTAAAACGCAATTTATCTTATGGTGAATTTAAAAAACCAGTTATTCATTGGACAACTTTAATTATAACCAAAATCATTTATTTTTCAATTTGGTTGGTAATTCCAATGGTAATGGGAATTACTTGGTGGAAGGTCGTTATAGGATTTGTAGTGATGCATTACACCGCTGGGGTAATCTTAAGCGTGGTATTTCAGTTAGCGCATGTTGTTAATGAAACTGACAATCCTGTTCCAGATGAAAATGGAGAAATTGAAAACACTTGGGCAGTACATCAATTGTATACTACAGCTAATTTTGCACCAAAAAACTGGTTGGTAAATTACTACACCGGAGGTTTAAACCATCAAATTGAACACCATATTTTTCCTAATATTAGTCACATACATTACAGTAAAATAGCTGAATTTGTGAAAGAAACAGCTAAAGAATGTAATTTACCTTACTACGAATTTAAAACAACCCGAGCTGCAATTTATTCTCATTTTACACATTTGAGAGATTTAGGTCGAAATCCACAATTAGCATAAAACACACTTTAAATATACAACCAACACAACAATGAACAACAATCCGTTATCGGACAGAATTAACAACCTGTCTACTTCACAAACTCTTGCAATGGCTGCCCTAGCAAGAGAATTAAAAGCACAAGGAAAAGATATTATTAGTTTAAGTTTGGGTGAACCCGATTTCAACACCCCCGATTTCATTAAAGAAGCTGCAAAAAAAGCCATCGATGAAAATTATTCAACTTATTCTCCAGTAGATGGGTACCAAGAATTGAAAGAAGCCATTTGCAGAAAATTTAAAAGAGATAACAATTTAGAATACAAACCAGTAAATATTGTAGTTTCTACTGGAGCTAAGCAGTCATTATATAATATTGCTCAAGTAATGCTTAACGATGGAGATGAGGTAATTTTACCTGCTCCATATTGGGTTTCTTACTTTGAAATCGTGAAAATGGCTGGTGGAATTCCTGTTGAAGTACCTACTTCAGTTGAGAGTGATTTCAAGATTACGCCACAACAATTAGAAGCGGCAATTACTCCAAAAACGAAAATGATTTGGTACAGTTCTCCTTGTAATCCTAGTGGATCGGTTTACAGTAGAGAAGAATTAACCGCTTTAGCTAAAGTATTAGAAAAATATCCAAATATCTATGTGGTTGCAGATGAAATCTACGAACACATTAATTTTTCTGGGACTTTTTGCAGTATTGCTTCCATTCCTGGGATGTTTGAAAAAACGATTACAGTAAATGGAGTTGCGAAAGCATTTGCAATGACTGGATGGAGAATTGGATATATTGGAGCACCAGAATTTATTGCTAAGGCTTGTACTAAAATGCAAGGTCAAGTAACTTCGGGAGCAAATTCTATAGCGCAACGCGCAACTATTACTGCCGTAGATGCTGATCCAAGTGTGCTAAATGAAATGGTTGCTGCCTTTAAAAGCCGAAGAAATTTAGTAGTTGGATTGATCAATGCAATTCCAGGATTGAAATTAAATGTTCCAGAAGGAGCTTTCTATGTGTTTCCTGATGTTTCTTCTTATTTTGGAAAAACATTACACGGAAAACTAATCAACAATGCAGATGATTTTTCAATGTATTTATTAGCCGAGGCTAATGTTGCAACCGTAACAGGAGATGCTTTTGGTAATCCAAATTGCATTCGTTTTTCGTATGCAACAAGTGAAGAATTACTAACTGAAGCATTGCGAAGAATTAAAGAAGCTTTGGCATAAGTATTTGTAAAGACAAAGCAATAAAACAAATGATAAAAACTGTTTTACATAAAGCAAATACGCGTGGCCATGCCGATCATGGTTGGTTAAATGCGTACCATAGTTTTAGTTTCGCAAGCTGGTATAATCCTGAAAGAGTACAATTTGGAATGCTTCGCGTTTTAAATGATGATACCATTGCTGCAGGAATGGGTTTTGGAACACATCCGCACGATAATATGGAAATTATTACCATTCCATTGGAAGGGGATCTGGCGCACAAAGACAGTATGGGTAATGCGGAAGTGATTAAAACAGGAGATGTTCAAGTAATGAGTGCCGGCACCGGAATACAACACAGTGAGTTCAATCCAAACGCAGACCAACGCACTAAGTTATTTCAAATTTGGGTGTTCCCAAAATATAGAAATGTAACGCCTCGTTACCAGCAAATTACTTTAGATGATACCGAACAAAAAAATAATTTTGCTCAAATTCTTTCACCTAATGCAGACGATGCTGGAGTTTGGATCTATCAAGATGCTTGGTTTTTCTTAGCCGATTTCGACAAAGATTTTACTAAAACCTATACCCTTAATAAAGAAGGAAATGGTTTGTATGTTTTTGTCATTTCTGGAACGATTACTGTAGATGGACAAGAATTAGAAACACGCGACGGACT
>CAMCBB010000064.1 GCA_945872875.1 Flavobacterium psychrophilum | reverse complement strand
CAAGAAAAAAAGAACCGAATTATACTAACAATTAATGAAGTTCCTTTACCAGAAAGACAAGTAAGAACCTGCTTAAATGGTTTATTAGTTCAAGATAGAAACAACATAACCGACTCTAAGGAAGATTTGAAAACAGTTACTCAAGTTAGCCCTACAAATCAAGAAGTAGAAGATTTATTGTTTGCTTCTAAAATTTGTAAAAACACAAAATCGAACACGATTGTATTTGCAAAAAACAACACTTTGATCGCTTCTGGAACAGGACAAACATCTCGAGTTGATGCATTAAAACAAGCAATCGAAAAAGCGCATACTTTTGGATTTGAATTAAAAGGCGCTTCAATGGCAAGTGATGCCTTTTTCCCATTTCCTGACTGTGTAGAAATTGCACATCAAGCCGGAATTACAGCTGTTATTCAACCAGGAGGATCGATTAAAGACGATTTGAGCATAAATTATTGTAATGAAAATAAGTTGGCGATGGTGTTTACAGGCACGCGTCATTTTAAACATTAAAAAAAATAAAAAAACTGATAAGAAATTAGAAAATTAATCGTTAATTTACGAAACAAAAATAATTTCAAATTTCATTAGTAAAAACATAAAAATATTTGCTTTTTGATTTTCTAAATTAACGCGCTCAAGCAACATTTAATTTAGTATTTTTGTTAGCTAAAAAATTTTACAAACTAAACACCATCTATATAATTATGGGATTTTTTGATTTCATGACCGAGGATATAGCAATTGACCTTGGTACCGCAAATACGCTAATCATTCACAACGACAAAGTTGTAATTGATAGCCCATCTATCGTTGCAAGAGATAGAGTAACTGGAAAAATCATTGCTGTTGGTAAAGAAGCCAACATGATGCAAGGTAAAACACATGAAAACATTAAAACTATTCGTCCATTAAAAGACGGTGTTATTGCTGATTTTGATGCTTCAGAAAAAATGATCAGCATGTTCATTAAAAGCATTCCGGCTTTAAAGAAAAGAATGTTTACACCTGCATTAAGAATGGTGGTTTGTATTCCATCTGGAATTACTGAAGTAGAGATGCGTGCGGTAAAAGAATCTTGTGAGCGTGTAAATGGTAAAGAAGTATATTTAATTCACGAGCCAATGGCTGCAGCTATTGGTATTGGTATTGACATCATGCAGCCAAAAGGAAACATGATTGTAGATATTGGTGGTGGTACTACCGAAATTGCAGTTATCGCTTTAGGTGGTATCGTATGCGACAAATCGGTTAAAATTGCTGGGGATGTTTTCACAAATGATATTATTTATTACATGCGTACCCAACACAATTTATTTGTTGGAGAAACTACTGCAGAAAAAATCAAAATTCAAGTTGGAGCTGCTACAGACACTTTAGATTCTCCACCAGATGATATGTCGGTTCAAGGTAGAGATTTACTTACCGGAAAACCAAAACAAGTAGAAGTTTCATTTAGAGAAATTGCAAAAGCATTAGATAAATCAATTCAAAGAATTGAAGATGCGGTTATGGAAACACTATCACAAACTCCACCAGAGTTAGCTGCCGATATTTACAATACTGGTATTTATTTAGCTGGTGGTGGATCTATGTTGCGTGGATTGGATAAGCGAATTTCATTAAAAACTGATTTGCCTGTTTATATTGCAGAAGATCCATTGAAAGCCGTAGTTAGAGGAACCGGAATGGCATTAAAAAATATACCTAAGTTTAGAAGTATCCTAATAAAATAGTTTTTAGTAAACACCAAAATTTAAAACTGATTTTCGAACACTGAACACTTAAAAGATGCAGCAAATATTTAATTTTGTATTTAAAAACAGCTATCGTATGCTGTTTTTGCTGCTTTTGTTTATATCCTTATTACTCACCATACAATCACATTCGTACCATAAAAGCAAAATAATTAGTTCGGCTAATTCATTTACAGGGGGAGTGTATCAAATGACTAGCAATATTGAAGGATATTTTAATTTAAAAATTCAAAACGAAGAACTAGCAAAAGAAAATGCCCGTCTAAAAAGTTTGCTTTTCAATATTAAAGACAGTACAAAAGTTCCTTCAATAGATTCTATTAATGGTGTTAAGAAAATTGACATCATTATAGCCAAGGTAATTAAGAACTCATATAGTTCTCAAGTTAATTTTTTAACTTTAGATTCAGGTTCAAAACAAGGGGTTCAACCAGAAATGGGAGTTATTAACAGCCTTGGAATTGTGGGTGTGATTGAAAATGTTTCACCTAAATACAGTACTGTATTAAGTATATTAAATACTGAATCTCCAATAAATGCTAAAATAAAAAAATCCAATCATATTGGATCTTTAACCTGGAACGGAAAAAATACGGGCTATGTACAATTGGTTGATGTGCCAAGACTGGCATCTGTTAAAAAGGGCGACACTATAGTAACCGGAGCACAGTCTACAATATTTCCAGAAAATATAAATATTGGATCTATTGATAAAATTTACATTGATAATCAAACAAATTTCTACACCATTGATGTAAAATTATTTAATGACATGACCAGTTTAGGTCATGTTTATATCATCAAAAATAAAGACACACCAGAAATTACAAATTTAGAAAACAAATCTAAAAAAGATGAATAGTGCCATCCTATATAATTTAGCTCGGTTCATTTTGCTGCTTGCAGCTCAAATACTTGTTTTCAATAATTTAAACTTTCTAGGGTATATCAATCCATATCCTTACCTTTTATTTATTTTATTGTTTCCTGTTAATGGAAATAAATATGCCTTACTTGGCGCTAGTTTTTTATTGGGAATTATAATGGATTTATTCTGTAATTCTGGTGGGGTTCATACAGCAGCATGTGTTTTACTTGCTTATTTTAGACCTTCACTATTTAAATTCTCATTCGGTTTAAGTTATGAATACCAAACAGTACGAATCAATGATGTACTTACGCCAGAACGATTTTCATTCATACTTCTGGGAGTCGTAATACATCACATTACCTTGTTTGTATTAGAGATTTTTACATTTAGCTATTTTTGGAATATCATTCTTCGAACAATAGTTAGTACCATTTTCACTACACTTATTTGTATTTTTATTATTTACTTAATAAAGCCAAGTAAACGATGAGAAAAGCTTTACTTCCTACCCTAATAATTGTAACAGCCGGTTTGTTAATTATTCGGCTTTTCTATTTACAAATTATTGATGATACATTTAAATTGAAATCGGAAAATAATGCAATAAAAATCAAATATGAATATCCCGAAAGAGGTTATGTATATGATCGATATGGACGATTATTAATCGCTAATCAACCTTCATATGACATCATGGTAATACCAAAAGATGTTAATGAAAAGGAATTAAATATCAAGAAATTTTGTGCCTTGTTAGAGATTACTGAAGATTTTTATAAAGAAAAAATGAGAAAAGCAAAGGTGTTTAGCCCAATGCTCCCCTCGGTATTTTTATCCCAATTAAACAAATTGGAATTTGCTGCTTTTCAAGAAAAAATTAGAAGATTTAGCGGTTTCTACATCCAAAAAAGATCACTTAGAGACTACCAAGTATCCTATGGTGCAAATGTATTTGGATTTATCACTCAGGTAAATGAAAACATCGTAAAGAAAAATCCATACTATATTGGAGGTGATTTAATTGGTAGACAAGGAATTGAAGAAAGTTACGAAACCTATCTGAGAGGCCAAAAAGGAGTTAAATACATTTTAAAAGATAAATTCAACAGAGAAATCGCTTCCTACAAAGAAGGAAAATATGACACGGTTGCTAAACAAGGTGATGACATTACATTAACCATTGACGGTGAACTTCAAAAATATGGCGAGGAATTAATGGTTAATAAATGGGGCGGTATTGTTGCAATTGAACCAAAAACTGGAGAAATTCTTGCCTTAGTAAGTGCGCCAGATTACAATCCTGCGCTGCTAGTAGGCAGAAAAAGATCTAAAAACTATACCTTGCTTCATAACGATTCTATAGCAAAACCATTATATGATAGAGGATTATTGGCTGAATATCCACCAGGTTCTCCTTTTAAAATTTTGACTGCACTAGTTGCACTTCAAGAGGGAGTAATTGACCAAAATACTTCTTTTAACTGTAACCATGGATTTAGTTATGCCAGAGGACGATTTATGCGTTGCCATTGTACAGGTGGAGCAAAAAGATTAAACGATGGTATTTATCAATCGTGTAATACTTATTTTTCAAGTATCTACATGAAAACAATAAATAAATACAACAGTCCTTCCTATGCTGTAGATGTTTGGAGTAATCACTTAAAAAGTTTTGGATTAGGTGATTTCATGGGTTATGATTTGCCTATTGGTAAACGAGGAAAAATTCCAACATCCAAGACCTATAAAAGATTATATCCAGGATGGCATTGGGATAGTAAAACAATTGTTTCCAATGCAATTGGTCAAGGAGAGGTATTAATGACGCCAATACAACTAGCCAATTTAATGGCTGCAGTTGCTAATAGAGGTTATTATTATACCCCTCATATTGTGAAAAAAATTAAAGGCGAACTCTTAGATAAAAAATTCCGAACCAAACATGTTACTACAATAAATCGAAAACATTTTGAACCCGTAATTGAAGGAATGAATGCAGTTTATGGACCAGGCGGAACTGCTTCGGGGCTAGGTTTAGATGGAATTGAAATTTGTGGAAAAACGGGTACAGCCGAAAATTATTTAAAAGTAAACGGAAAGCGGGTGAAACTCCAGGATCACTCTATTTTCGTTGCCTTTGCACCAAAAGTAAATCCAAAAATTGCGATAGCAGTATTTGTAGAAAACGGTTATTGGGGTAAAAGATGGGCAGGACCTATTACTTCTTTAATGATAGAAAAATATTTAAGAAAGAAAATTACCAAAGTTGATTTTGAAAAACGAATGTTAGAAGGAAGTTTGAAAGATCAATACAATAAATTATATCCGCAGAAACATCAAGATAGTTTATCTATAATGAATTCTAAAATTAAAGATAGCATTGCTAAATTTAAAAATGGAGACGATTCAAAAGAAGAAAAAAAAGATTCCAATAAGGAGGAAAACTAATGAAAAATCAGAGTATTACAAACCACATCGATTGGATTAGCGTAGCACTATTTATTACCATGGTATTAATGGGTTGGCTAAATATTTACTCTTCTTCATTATCTGCAGTTACTGGAGATTCAACTATTTTTGATCTTTCTCAGTTTTACGGAAAACAACTTTTATATATTGCCTTAACCTTCCCACTTGTTTTAATTATACTTTTTGTTGAAGGTAAATTTTATGAAAAATATTCCTCAATTATCTATACCATTTCGGTGCTTTCTATTGCAGGTTTATATGTATTTGGAAAATCGGTTAAAGGTCAGGCCAACTGGTATTCATTTGGATCTTTTGGTATACAACCATCCGAATTTGCAAAAGCAGCTACGGCATTGGCTTTGGCTAAATACTTATCGGATGTTCAAGTGAATTTAAAACTTGTAAAAGACCAAATTGTAGCATTGGCTATAGTATTTTTTCCAATGGTATTAATTGCCGGGCATGACCCAGGGAGTGCTTTAATCTACATTGTTTTCTTAGTAGTTTTATTTAGAGAAGGTTTACCAGGGTGGTATTTATTTAGTGGATTTGCAGCTATTTTATTATTCATTTTAATGCTAATTACTAATAATCCATATATCGTTATTGGAATAGCAGCGATTGCCTTAGTATTCAATTATTTAAGAAGTAGACTTATAGAACGAAACATCATAGCCAGTGGAATTATGCTTGTTTTAGTAGCAATTTTCTCTTTTTCGGTGAGCTTTGTTTTTAATAATGTTTTTAAACAACATCATCGTGATCGTTTCAATATTCTGCTAGGAAAGCAAGTTGATATGAAAGGAATTGGATATAACATTCACCAATCGGAAATTGCAATTGGATCTGGCGGTTGGTTTGGAAAAGGATATCTCGAAGGAACTCAAACCAAAGGAGGTTTTGTTCCAGAGCAGCATACCGATTATATTTTCACCACCGTTGGTGAAGAATGGGGATTTTTTGGATCGGTTATTGTAATCGGATTATTTGTTACCTTGGTTTTACGAGTAATCTATTTAGCCGAAAGGCAAAAAACAAAATTCAGTAGAATTTATGGCTATAGTGTAGCCGGAATTTTATTTATTCACTTCTTTGTAAATATCGCCATGGTTGTGGGTATATTTCCAACTATTGGTATTCCGCTTCCCTTCTTTTCCTATGGAGGATCCGGACTTTGGGGCTTTACAATATTGTTGTTCATTTTCTTGAAAATGGATGCCAATAAAGTAAACGAATGGTAATATTATTGCAGTTTTAAAAAACCGTATTTCATAATGCAATACAAAGCTCTAAATCCGTCTTTCCAACCAATTTTCTTACCTTCTTCGTAAGTTCTTCCATAATAGGAAATACCCACTTCATAGATTCTTATTTTTGGAATTCTTGAAATTTTAGCAGTAACTTCTGGCTCAAAACCAAATCTATTTTCGTTAAGCTTTATGCTTTGAATGATTTCTGTTTTGAACATTTTATAACAGGTTTCCATATCTGTTAAATTCAGGTTGGAAAACATATTTGATAAATTCGTTAAGAATTTGTTTCCAATAGTATGCCAAAAGAAAAGAATTCTATGCGGATTTCCGCCCATAAATCTTGACCCATAAACTACATCTGCAAAACCATCAATAAATGGTTGTAGTAATAAATTGTATTCAGTAGGATTGTACTCTAAATCGGCATCCTGAATAACTGTAAAATCTCCTGTAGCTTTACTAATTCCGGTATGAAGTGCAGCTCCTTTACCCTTATTTATTTCGTGTTTGAAATATTGAATTTTCATTACAGGATTAGCTGCAATGTAACTCATAATCGCTTCCTCGGTATCGTCTTTAGAACAATCATTAACGATAATAATTTCCTTTTCGATTGCTTCAATTAAGGCAACATTTTTTATTTTATCTAAAATAAAATGGATCGTTTTTCCTTCGTTATAGGCTGGAATAATTATGGATAATTTTTTCACGATTATGTTCTTGGTTTAATTTTAACTAAATAATAATATTCTAAAGTTTGCTCCCTTTTTTGCTGCAGCAAAAATGGTAATTTTAAACGAGTTATTGGATAGTTTTCAAATTTCTTTTTTTCAACCACCTCAACTTTTGATTCTATCTGCTTTAAATTGGCTTCTTTTGTAAACAACCAACATGAGTTTTTTAGAGTATCGATTTCATTCAATGCTATCGATTTATTTTCGGGATTTTTTGAATAAAAATTAAACGCATGTGATTTTTCATCTACTAAATAAACCATTTCGTTGGATTTATTCTCATAAAACCATCTACCTGCCATAGAATCGGCTTGATAGTTGAGTAATTTTGGATAGAAAACAAAACTCAAAAATAAATTTAATACAATAACATAACCAACCATTTTACTGGTGCCTTGAAGGTCTAGTTTTTTCATTCCAATCAATAAAAGCAATTGTAATAAAACCAATACTATAAGAATAAAATTTAGATCCGTAAAAAATAGGGTTTGATAAATAACTAACAATGCCAACACTATAAATCCAAAGACAAAATATACTTTATTCCAATTTTTCCATTGCTTTGGGTTTAAAGTATCTAAATATGTAGAACATATAATACTAGCAAAAGGCAAAGTCACAAATACATAATGAGGCAATTTATAACGCGACATTGACAACAAGGCAAAAAGAATCAAAAATCCACTTAAAGTACTAATTTCTGGAATTGATTTTTTTACTAATTTCTTTATCTGATAAAACAATCCAAAATACAGAATCACTATCCATGGGAAAAAATCCCAACTTATTGTTCCAATAAAAAAGTGCCAAGGCAATCCGTTATCCCAAACATTTTCACCCGTAATTCTTCCGAAACTTTGTAGCCAATAATAAAAATAAAGTCCGCTTTGATGTGGTACCCCATTGGTGATTTTCTCTGGATGTAAGTCAAACTGTGTATACAATCCATACGACATCGGAATTAAAAGTAATCCCACAATCAACAGATAAAAGAACCATGAAAAGCTGAAAATTTTCTTCCATTCGCTCTTAAATAACAATTGCAATCCTACTGGCATTAATACAGCAATTATTCCAATTGGACCTTTTGCCATCATGGCAAATGCGGTAAATATTGCAGCAAAAACAAGGTATTTAATTTTATTGTTTAATAAGTATTCTGTAAGCAACCATATGCCTGTTATCACGCTTGAAGTCAGAATTCCGTCGGTTCTTACATCATTTGTCATCAGGAAAAAGGCCTGACATGTTCCAAAAATCAGCACCGCATTTTTGGCAATTTGCTGCGAATAATATATTGAGGTAAATCTAAAAATAGAATAAAGTGAAAGCAGTAACATTAAAAATGCCCCAAATTTATAAGCAAAATTACATACGCCAAACACACCCATACTCAAACTTGAAATCCAAAATAAAAGCGGAGGTTTATCTAAGTAATCATATTGTAAATCCATTACTTGCAAATACGAATGATTGCGAAGCATTTCCTGAGAAATAGAGGCATATTGTGCTGCATCCACATTCATGATGTCTATAAATAGATTATTAAAATAGATAGAAATAATTATTAGCAGAATGATCTTTTCATATTTTGAAAAATTAAAAAGAAATTTCATATCCATTTTCAATAATTTATATAAGATTAAAATATCAACCCTTTTACAAAGATAATGCGCAAAATTAAGCAATAATACTAACATAGGAATTATATAAAAAGATAGAATTTATTTTTATATAAATATTTTGTAACTTTTTATCAAAGTATAGCGTATAACAAACTGAACCCTTAAAAAGCAAAGGAAAATAAATGAGACAGCTTAAAATCACCAAGCAGGTTACCAACCGTGAAACTGCTTCCTTAGACAAATACCTACAAGAAATTGGAAAAGTTGACTTAATTACTGCTGACGAAGAAGTAGAATTAGCACAACGAATTAAAGCTGGAGACCAACGCGCTTTAGAAAAATTAACAAAAGCCAATTTACGCTTCGTGGTATCTGTTGCTAAACAATATCAAAATCAAGGACTTACGCTTCCTGATTTGATTAACGAAGGAAACTTAGGTTTGATTAAAGCAGCACAACGATTTGATGAAACTCGTGGATTTAAATTCATTTCCTATGCGGTATGGTGGATTCGTCAATCGATACTTCAAGCACTTGCAGAACAATCTCGTATTGTTCGTTTGCCATTAAATAAAATTGGTTCAATTAATAAAATCAATAAAATGTATGCTTTGTTAGAGCAATCTAACGAAAGACCACCTTCTGCAGAAGAAATTGCAAAAGAGTTGGACATGACTGTGAATGACGTAAAAGAGTCGATGAAAAATTCTGGACGTCACCTTTCTATGGATGCTCCGCTTGTTGAAGGAGAAGATTCTAACCTTTATGATGTATTAAGATCTGGGGAATCTCCAAATCCTGATAGAGAATTAATTCACGAATCATTGCGTACCGAAATTGAGCGTTCTTTAGAAACATTAACTCCAAGAGAAGCAGATGTGGTTCGTTTGTATTTTGGATTAGGCGATCAACACCCGATGACTTTGGAAGAAATTGGAGAAACCTTCGATTTAACTCGTGAGCGTGTGCGTCAAATTAAAGAAAAAGCAATCCGCAGATTAAAACATACTTCTAGAAGTAAAATATTAAAAACATATTTAGGTTAAACCTTATAAAACTCCGGCTCCATACCGGAGTTTTTTAATGATATAAAAATGAAAAATACTCTTATTGCCCCATCCGTACTTGCAGCCGATTTTGCAAACTTACAGCGTGACATCGAAATGATAAACAACAGCCAAGCCGATTGGTTTCATATTGATATTATGGACGGAGTTTTTGTACCCAACATCTCTTTTGGGATGCCCGTTTTAGAGGCAATCACTAAGCATGCAACCAAAACAATTGATGTGCATTTAATGATTGTAGATCCAGATCGTTATATAAAAACATTTAAAAACATAGGCGCCGATATTCTAACCGTTCATTACGAAGCATGTACCCATTTACATAGAACCTTGCAAGCCATCAAAGCAGAGGG
>CAMCBB010000063.1 GCA_945872875.1 Flavobacterium psychrophilum | reverse complement strand
CCAGGAAAAATTCAAGTTGTTCCTACCAAAAAATATGCAACACAACGAGATTTATCATTGGCTTATTCTCCCGGAGTTGCAGAGCCTTGTTTGGAAATTGCAAAAGATGTAGATAATGTTTATAAATATACCTCCAAAGGGAATTTAGTTGCAGTAATCACTAACGGAACTGCGGTTTTAGGCCTTGGAGATATAGGTCCGGAGGCCTCTAAGCCTGTGATGGAAGGTAAAGCATTGTTATTTAAAATTTTTGCTGACATCGATGTTTTTGATATTGAAGTAGACACAAAAAATATAGATGAATTTATTGCTACTGTTAAAAATATTGCTCCAACCTTTGGAGGAATTAACTTAGAGGACATTAAAGCACCTGAGTCATTTGAAATAGAAAGACGCTTAGTTGAAGAATTAAATATCCCAGTGATGCATGATGATCAGCATGGTACTGCTATCATTTCTTCGGCCGCATTATTGAATGCATTAGAACTTGCAAAAAAAGATATTAGTAAAGTAAAATTAGTAGTTTCGGGAGCAGGATCTGCTGCTTTGGCATGTGCTAATTTATATGTTTTACTTGGCGTAAAAGCTGAAAATATCTTGATGTTTGATGTTAATGGGGTTTTATCAAAAGATAGAACGGATTTATCTGAACTTCAAAAAATTTATAGTAACGGAACTAAAGGCATAAGCTTACAGCAAGCGCTTGTTGGAGCTGATGTGTTTTTAGGTTTGTCTGCAGGAAATATACTAACTCCAGCAATGTTATTAGGTATGGCCAAAAAACCTATCGTTTTTGCAATGGCCAACCCAATACCCGAAATTGATTATGAACTTGCCATTGCCACAAGAAAAGATATTATTATGGCAACCGGTAGATCGGATCATCCTAATCAAGTAAATAATGTTTTAGGTTTCCCTTATATATTCCGAGGAGCCCTTGATGTGAGAGCTACTAAGATTAACGAAGCCATGAAAATGGCAGCAGTTAGAGCATTGGCAGCATTGGCAAAAGAGCATGTTCCAGAACAAGTTAATATTGCTTATGGTGAAACCAAATTAAATTTTGGCACCGATTATATTATTCCAAAACCATTTGATCCAAGGTTGATAACCATGGTGGCGCCGGCAGTTGCAAAGGCAGCTATGGATAGTGGTGTAGCTTTGAATCCAATTACCGATTGGGAAAAGTACCAAGAAGAATTGATGGAGCGAATGGGATCTGACAATAAAATGGTTCGATTGTTAACCAATCGTGCTAAGACCGATCCAAAGCGAATTGTATTTGCAGAAGCAGATCAATTGGATGTATTAAAAGCAGCTCAAATTGTTTATGAAGAAGGAATTGGGCATCCAATTTTATTGGGAAGAAAAGAAGATATTTTAGAACTCAAAGAGGAAATTGGATTTGATGCCGATGTACCAATATTAGATCCTAAAACAAATGAAGAAGATGAACGAAGATTGGGATATGCTGAAATTTTTTGGAAAGAAAGACAACGCCGTGGAGTTTCTTTATTAGACGCTCAAAAATGGATGCGAGAACGAAATTATTTTGCTGCAATGATGGTAAATCAAGGACATGCAGATGCTATGGTTTCTGGATATTCTAGAAGTTATCCATCGGTAGTAAAACCATTGATGCAATTAATTGGTAAAGCTCCAGGAATTTCTTTGATTGCAACTACCAACATGATGATGACTAATAGAGGTCCCATGTTTTTATCGGATACGGCTATTAACCCAAATCCTACCGCAGATGATTTAGCTAAAATTGCATTAATGACTGAAAAAACAGTTCGAATGTTTGGAATGGAACCAGTAATTGCCATGGTGTCGTTTTCTAATTTTGGATCATCAACCGTGGAAAGTGCAAGTAAAGTAAGAGAAGCCGTAGCGTATCTTCATAAAAATCATCCTGATTTAATTGTAGATGGAGAAATTCAAGCCGATTTTGCTTTAAATCCTGAAATGTTAAAGGGAAAATTCCCGTTTTCAAAATTGGCTGGAAAAAAGGTAAATACGTTGATTTTCCCCAATTTAGAATCAGCAAACATCACCTACAAATTATTGAAAGAATTATACAAAGTAGATTCTGTTGGGCCAATTATGTTGGGAATGGACAAACCAGTTCATATCTTTCAACTAGGAGCAAGTGTTGAAGAAATGGTCAACATGGCTGCAGTAGCAGTTGTAGATGCTCAAGAAAAGCAGAAAAAGCAAAAAACCAAAAAATAACAATAGAATATCAACGACTAGGGCTTAAAGTTTTTAGTATATTTGAAACAAGATAAAAAGTAAAATGATAGCACAAATTCAAGGGAAATTATTAGAAAAAACTCCAACCGAAGTTGTAATTGACTGCAATGGAGTTGGTTATCATATTAATATTTCTTTGCATACCTATACTTTACTTCCAAAAACCGATTTTATTAAATTGTATACCCATTTAATTATCAAAGAAGATGCACATTCTTTGTATGGTTTTGTTGAAAAATCGGAAAAAGAAATCTTTAAAATGTTATTGACTGTGTCTGGTATTGGAGCAGCAATAGCTAGAACTATGCTTTCATCATTAGAACCTAAACAAATAATTCAGGCACTTGCTAGTAGTGATGTAAATACCATTCAATCCATTAAAGGAATTGGCGGCAAAACAGCACAACGAGCAATATTAGATTTAAAAGATAAAGTGTTAAAATTATATGATTTGGATGAAGTTTCTATGTTTCAAAACAATACAAATAGAGATGAAGCGTTATCTGCTTTGGAGGTTTTAGGATTTGTAAGAAAAACTTCCGAAAAAGTAGTGGATAAAGTGATTAGTCAAAATCCTGATGCTACTGTGGAATTGATTATTAAGCTAGCATTAAAAAATTTATAATTTTTGAAAACAAATCAACCAAAATATATATTTCAATACCTTAAAATAGCTTTTGTTTTAGCTATATTAGTTGTAAGTCAAGAGGGTTTTTCACAAGTAAGACCAAATGATACTACATACAATAAGGGGCAAATGGTATTAGAAAATCCAAAAAGTATTATTGAAGCTTATACTTATGATCCAGCTACAGATAGATATATTTTAAATAAATCTTTTGCTGGGATTGACATTAATTATCCAATTATTCTTACACCAAAAGAATACGAGAAACTGATACTTAAAGAATCAATGCATGATTATTTTAAGCAAAAATCAGATGCAATCGCAGGTCAGAAAGAAAAAAGTATTGCTGAGAAAAAGAATTTATTGCCAAAATATTATGTGAATTCTAGTTTTTTTGAAGCAATTTTTGGAAGTAATACCATAGATGTTAAACCAACTGGTTCTGTAGAAGTTGACCTAGGTTTTAGACATACAAAACAAGATAACCCTTCTTTTTCTCCCAGAAATAGATCCATGACCACCTTCGATTTTAATCAAAGAATCAGTATGAGTTTAATGGGTAAAGTGGGAACAAGATTAAATGTTAATGCAAATTATGACACGCAATCTACATTTTCATTTCAAAATTTAATTAAGCTTTCATTTGATCCATCTGCATCAGGAGGTGAAGATTCTATCATTAAAAAAATTGAAGTAGGAAATGTAAGCATGCCATTAAATAGCACTCTTATTCAAGGTGCTCAAAGCTTGTTTGGAGTAAAAGCACAATTGCAATTTGGGGGGACTTCGGTAAATGCTGTATTTGCCGAACAACAATCTCAAACTAGAACGGTTACAGCTCAAGGTGGTGGAACAATTCAGAATTTTGAATTATTTGCTCAAGAGTATGATTCAGACAGACATTACTTTTTATCTCAATACTTTAAAAATCAATATGATAAGTCCTTAATTAATTACCCATTAATTGATAGTCGAGTTCAAATTACAAGAATTGAAGTATGGATTACTAATAGACAAAACAGAGTAAATACTACAAATAATAACCTAAGAAATATTATTGCAATTCAAGATTTGGGTGAAGCAAGATTAACAGACACAGCTACATCCGCGGCATTAAGTGACAATCAAGTTGTAGCTATTAACCCTGCCGACATCAATCCTTTTCAACCAAACGATTTCTTTTTAAAACCTATAAATACACCACCAAATAATGGTAACAACCGTTATGATCCCAATTTAATTATTCCTTCAACGCCACCAAATCCTAATTATCCTGGCTTATTAAATTCAAATATTAGAGAAATAATTACTACTAATCAAGGATTTAACAATACAGTTCAGGTTAATGAAGGTACCGATTATTCTAAATTAGAAAATGCAAGAAAATTATTACCTAACGAATTTACTTTCCATCCCCAATTAGGATATATTTCCTTACAGCAACGATTAGCAACTGACGAAGTTCTGGCAGTAGCTTATCAATATACAATTGGCGATGAGGTATATCAAGTAGGTGAATTTGGCACCGATGGTGTAGAGGCAACCCAGGTAAGTGCCACAGGGGTTCCATCATCTCAATCTTTGGTGTTGAAATTACTTAAGAGTAGTTTGACTAATGTACAACAACCAATTTGGGGATTGATGATGAAAAATATTTATCAAATACCAAGTGGTTTTCAATTACAAAAAGAAGAATTTAAATTCAATATCTTATACGCAGACCCTTCTCCATTAAATTATATTACGCCTGCTAATACCACTTCTCCTTTACCAGTTGGTATTGTTGATACTCCGTTATTAAAAGTTTTTGGACTGGATAGATTGAATTATAATAATGATCCACAAAATGGTGGAGATGGATTTTTTGATTTTCTTCCAGGATTAACAGTTGATCAACAAAATGGTCGTTTAATCTTTACCTCAGTAGAGCCATTTGGAAAATATTTATTTAATAAATTAAAATCTGGAAGTCCGGTTGAAAATTACGATTTGCCAGAAACAACTCCTGGAGCCTATAATGATAACCAATTAAAATATGTGTATTCTAGCCTATATAAATCTACCCAAGCTGCTGCACTTCAAAACAGTTCAAAAAATAAATTTCAATTAAGAGGAAAATTCAAGTCTTCGGGTGGAGATGGAATCCCAATTGGGGCATTTAATGTTCCTAAAGGATCTGTTGTAGTTACTGCAGGTGGAAGAAGATTAATGGAAGGTGTTGATTATACTGTAAATTATCAAGCAGGTAGAGTGCAAATTTTAGACCCTGCTTTATCAGCTTCCAATACTCCAATTCAGGTTTCGGTAGAAAATAATTCAACTTTTGGAAGACAAACCAGAAGATTTTATGGAATAAATATAGAACATAAATTCTCAGATAAATTTTTATTGGGCGCTACCATGTTAAAAATGTCGGAGCGACCATTTACTCAAAAAACGAATTATGGTCAAGAATCGGTGAACAATACCATTTATGGTTTAAACACCAGTTTTTCATCGGAAGTTCCATTCTTAACCCGATTAGTCAATAAATTACCAAATATTGATACTGATGTGCCATCAAATGTTTCATTTAGAGGCGAAATTGCATACTTAAAACCAGATACTCCTGAAGCGGATCGATTTAATGGAGAATCTACAGTTTATGTTGAAGATTTTGAAGGAACTCAAACTAATATTGACTTAAGATCACCTTATTCTTGGTTTTTATCTTCAACACCAATTCGACCTACCACGGGTGTCGCTCCTGATTATTCAGATTTTGGAGGTAACTCAACTGCACTAGATTATGGTTTTAAAAGAGCCAAAATAGCATGGTATACTATCGACCCAATTTTTTATGCTCAAAGGCCTTCCGGAATATCTGATGATGATTTATCTTTAAATAGTTCAAGAAGAATTTTTAGCCAAGAATTATACCCTGCAACCACTATTGCAGCGGGGCAAACACAAGTTGTAAATACATTAGATTTAACTTATTTCCCAAAAGAACGCGGGCAATATAATTTTAATCCAGCAACTGGAACAGATAATTCTTTGCCAAATCCGGAGACTAATTTTGGAGGAATATTTAGATCATTAACTACAACAAATTTTGAACAATCAAATATAGAATATATTCAGTTTTGGATGTTAGATCCATATACTGATACTCGAGTTTCACCAACACCAATTAATCCTAATAATACAGGAAGAATTTATTTTAATTTGGGGGAAATTTCAGAAGATATTCTTCAAGATGGTAGAAAATTTTATGAAAATGGAGTAGGAAACAATCAAACCTTAGCACCACCTACTGTATGGGGAGATAGCCCTGCTTCACAATCTTTAATATATGCTTTTGATTCTAATGAAGGGAATAGATCCTCTCAAGATGTTGGTTATAATGGTTTAAATAATGCTCAAGAAGCTGCAAAATATCCAAACTTTGCCTCCTTTTCTGACCCTGCAGAAGACGATTATAATTATTTTTTAAATACGGGTGGTGATATTTTTGAACGCTACAAATATTATAATGGAACAGAAGGAAATTCACCTATAGATGTTACTGATACCAATAGAGGCTCTACAACTGTTCCCGATGTAGAAGATGTAAATCGAGATAATACTATGAATACCATTAATGCCTATTATGAATATAGTATTAAAATAAGCCCATCCGATTTATCACAAGTAGGAAATAATTTTATTTCTAATATTTTACCAACTACAGTTTCACTTCCTAATGGTGAAACAACCACTGCGCGTTGGATTCAATTCAAAATTCCTATAAAACAACCAACGAATATTATTGGTAGTATTTCTGATTTTCGTTCAATTCGATTTATGAGAATGTTTATGACTAAATTCACTGATCAAATGACACTTCGTTTTGGATCATTAGATTTAGTTAGAGGTGATTGGAGAAAATATGATCTTACTTTAGATCCATTAGATACAGATACCTCTGATGACAACACCGACTATGACTCTTCTGCAGTTAATGTTCAAGAAAATGGAGCAAGAGAACCTATTCGTTATGTTGTTCCACCAGGAGTAGAACTAGAGCAATTGTTCAATAACAATACCTTAATTCCTCAAAACGAACAATCATTGTCAATTAGATTAGGAAGTTTAACAGATTATGGATTAGAGCCAGGAGATTCTCGTGCTGTATTCAAAAATGTGAGTGTTGATATGCGTCAGTACAAAAAATTAAAAATGTTTGTTCATGCCGAAGCAATTCCAACTGACCCAGGTTCAATTGAAGATAATGAGTTAATGGGATTTGTTCGTTTTGGTAATGACTTTACTGATAATTTTTATCAAGTAGAAAAACCATTATCAAAAACCCAATTTGGTGATAACTCTCAAGAGGGTGTATGGCCAGAAGCAAATAATATGGACATTTCATTAGAATTAATTACCAGAATGAAAATTCTTGCAATGAGCCATGTTTATAATGTTGGGGAAATTTATTATCCAGATGATGATGTCAATGTGACTGATGGAGATGGAGATCCTAACTTACGCCTTGGTATTCGTGGTAATCCTAATTTTGGTTTGGTTCGTACCTTAATGCTTGGAGTAAAAAACCAAACCAATGTGCTAAATACACCACAACATCCATTAAATCCGAAGCGTCTTAAAGGAGAAGTTTGGTTTAATGAACTTAGATTAGCAGGAATGGATAATAAAGGAGGTATGGCAGCCGTTGCAAGTATGGATGCCAATCTTGCCGATTTTGCAAATATATCTGCTACTGGTAAAATGAGTACTATAGGTTTTGGTACCTTAGAGCAAGGACCTAATGATAGAAGTAGAGAAGATGTATTGCAATATAATATAGTTACTAATTTGAGTTTGGGTAAATTATTACCAAAAAAATGGGGAGTTAATCTGCCGTTTAACTATGGTATAGGGGAAGAATTTATAACACCTAAATATGATCCATTTAATCAAGATATTGAATTAAAGCAATTAATTGACGAAACAGCAGATGAAGGAGAAAAAAGAAATATTAGAAATAGAGCGATGGATTACACCAAGAGAAAAAGTATAAACTTTATTGGTGTAAAAAAAGAAAGAGGTGAAAAAGCAAAACCTCATTTCTATGATATTGAAAACCTAACGCTTTCTTATTCATACAATCAAGTAGATCGACACAGTTATGAGTTGGAAAGTTATATAGATCAAAGAGTTAGTACCACTGCCGATTATACTTTTGCTTTTCAGCCAAAACCTGTCGAGCCATTTAAATCGGTTAAGTATTTCAAGAAAAGTAGTTATTGGAAATTGCTAAGCGATTTTAATTTTAATTATAAGCCTACAAACATTTCATTTAGTACAAATATTACTAGACAATTTAACAGACAACAATTCCGTTTGGTAGATGTTGAAGGAATAGGATTGGATGCTCTATATCAAAGAAATTTCTTATTTAATTATCAATACGGATTTAATTACAACCTAACTAAATCATTGAAAATAAACTTAAATGCAAATTCTAATAATATTGTTAGAAATTACATGAATGAAAACAATGAACCAGATAATTCCTATACCATTTGGTCTGACTATTGGAATATTGGTTTGCCTAATTTACACAACCAACAAGTAACTGTAAACTATGAATTGCCTGTAAATAAAATTCCGTTTTTGAGTTTTGTAAAATCAAATTATACCTATGCGGGAACTTACAGCTGGCAACGCGCTTCAATTGCAATGTCTTCTGTTGTAGATTCTGATACAGGAATACAATATAATTTAGGAAATACAATTCAAAACTCTGGTTCCCATAAATTGAATACCTCTTTTAATATGGATTCTTTTTATAAATACATTGGTTTATCCAAACAAAAAACACCTAAAAAAGCAGCGCCTGTAACACCACCTAAACCGGGAGAGAAAGTTGTAAATGTGAAACCTCTTCCTATAAAAAATTCTAATGTTTTTGTTGATGGATTAATAGGAGTCGTTACCAGTATTAAAAATATTCAAATTAACTATACAGAAAACCAAGGAACCGCTTTACCAGGGTTTTTACCAGGAATTGGATTTTTTGGAACTTCAAGACCAAACCTTGGTTTTGCTTTTGGTGGTCAAGACGATGTGCGTTTTGAAGCGGCTAAAAATGGTTGGTTAACAAATTATCCTAATTTCAATCAAAATTATACTCAAGTACTTACAAGAACACTTGACTTTAGCGCCAATATAGATTTGTTTCCAGATTTTAAAATTGATTTAACTGCTAACAGATCTTATTCTAATAACTATTCAGAGCAATATGATGTTATAGACGGAGTATATAACTCTAGATCGCCATATAGTACAGGAAACTTTGCAATTTCTACAGTAATGTTAAAATCTTCATTTAGACATAGTGATGAGTTTTTCTCCACCTCATTTGAAGAATTTAGAAATAACCGTATTATTATTGCCAACCGTTTGGCAACTGAATATTATGGCACTACAAATTTCCCAGTAAATGCAGATGGCTTCCCTGCAGGATTTGGTAAAAATAGCACCGAAGTATTATTACCTGCTTTCTTAGCAGCATACACCGGATTTGACATACCTGCATTAAAAGAAATTGGTGTCAATATTGCTCCAAGTGCTGAAGCTAGAGCAGGTAAAATTTCTTTAAATGCTTTTAAAGATATTCCTATTCCAAACTGGAACATAAAATACAATGGATTAATGCGATACAATTTCTTTAAAGAAAGATTTAAGCGTTTTTCTATTCAACACGCTTATAAAGCTTCATATACTATTAACTCGTTCCGTTCTAATTTAGAATATGCAAAGAATGCTAATGAAATAAACCCATTAAACGGTAATTTTTATAGCCAAACTATAATTGGAAATGTGAATTTAGTGGAGCAATTTAATCCATTAATTCGATTGGATTTTGAAACAAAAAGTTCATTAAAAATCCTAGCTGAAATAAAAAAAGATAGGGCTTTATCTTTAAGTTTTGATAATAATTTATTAACAGAAGTTAATGGAATTGAATATATTATCGGAACAGGATATCGATTTAAAGATGTTATTTTTTCATCTAAACTTGCAGACAGTCCAACAGGAATTATTAAAAGTGATATCAATTTAAAAATTGATTTCTCCTATAGAAAAAATAAAACAATCGTTCGTTATTTAGATTATAACAATAATCAATTGGGTGGAGGTCAAGACATTTGGACCTTAAGATTATCTGCAGATTATTCGTTTAGTAAAAACCTAACGGCTATATTTTATTACGATCATTCGTTTTCACAAGCTGTTATTTCTACTTCATTCCCAATGACAAATATTCGAGGTGGATTTACACTACGCTATAGTTTTGGAAACTAAAAAAAACGAAACGAATTCCTTTTTAAATTTTAATAATTAATAATACCTTTGACAATAATTAAATTACAAAAAAAAATGAACATACCTACCAATTTAAAATACTCAAAAGATCATGAATGGATCGCTATGAACGGTGAAATTGCAACTGTTGGAATTACTGAATTTGCTCAAAAAGAATTGGGTGATATCGTTTATGTTGAAGTAGAAACATTAGATCAAACTTTAGATAAAGATGAAGTTTTTGGAACTGTTGAAGCAGTAAAAACAGTTTCGGATTTATTCTTGCCAATGGCTGGAGAAAT
>CAMCBB010000062.1 GCA_945872875.1 Flavobacterium psychrophilum | reverse complement strand
TAAAATCGTATAGAAAAACACTTTTAGCAAATAAAGAAACGATTGAAGTGACCGACTTTGGAGCGGGTTCCCGAGTATTTAAAAGCAACACAAGACCCATAAACCAAATTGCTAAAAATGCCGGAATTTCACCCAAAAGAGCCAAATTGTTATTTAGAATTGTAAACTATTTCCAACCAAACTCTATTTTAGAAATTGGTACTTCGCTAGGACTTGCTACTTCAGCTTTGGCATTGGGAATCGATACGAAGACGAACAAAGAAAAACAAAATAATAATGCTAAAATCACCACATTAGAAGGATGTCCAAATACAGCATTAATTGCTAAAACTCAGTGTCAATTACAAAAATTCAATAATATTGA
The DNA here is from genome assembly GCA_945872875.1 of Flavobacterium psychrophilum. Lineage (GTDB taxonomy): Bacteria > Bacteroidota > Bacteroidia > Flavobacteriales > Flavobacteriaceae > Flavobacterium > Flavobacterium psychrophilum_N. The sequence goes on along the minus strand of CAMCBB010000062.1, from coordinate 10,218 downwards.
ATTTGTAAATACCGAATTTTCAAGTTACCTCTCAACCCAACACCCAACACCCAATACCCAGGACCTCATATACTTTGACGGAAATCATTCGCGAAAAGCAACTTTAGAATATTTTGAATTGTTGTTGCCAACTAGTAGCAATAATTCGGTTTGGATATTTGATGATATTCATTGGAGTAAAGACATGGAAGAAGCCTGGGAGATTATTAAAAACCATCCCAAAGTTACCGTTACAATTGATACGTTTCAATGGGGATTCGTATTCTTTAGAAACGAACAAAAGAAAGAGCATTTTGTGATTCGAACATAAATAAATTTACATTATTTGTAACAAAAATCGATCTTGGATTACTTATCTTTACATTCGTTAATCTTCATTCAAAAATCAAAATGGCAAATCCTTTAATTCAAATCACCAATATTAAGCGTGATTTTCAACTCGGAAACGAAACCATTAATGTACTTAAAGGTATTGATTTACAAATAAATAAAGGAGAATATGTGGCTTTAATGGGACCGTCAGGCTCAGGAAAATCTACCCTTATGAACCTTTTAGGTTGCTTGGATACGCCAACATCAGGAACCTATATCCTTAACGGAAACGATGTTTCTCAAATGCACGACGACGATTTGGCTGAAATTCGAAATAAAGAAATCGGATTCGTTTTTCAAACATTTAACCTTTTACCAAGAACTACCGCTTTAGATAATGTGGCTTTACCCATGATTTATGCCGGATATTCTAAAACCGATCGAAATATTCGTGCTACCGAAGTGCTTAAGCAAGTAGGGCTAGACGATCGTATGGATCACCAACCCAACCAACTATCAGGTGGGCAACGCCAGCGTGTGGCTGTAGCCCGTGCCTTAGTCAATAAGCCTTCCATTATCCTTGCCGATGAACCAACCGGAAATTTAGATAGTAAAACTTCCGAAGAAATTATGAAACTATTTGGCGATATTCATGCTGCAGGAAACACTGTGATTTTAGTAACGCACGAAGAAGAAATTGCCAAATATGCACACCGAATCATCCGTTTGCGCGACGGAATGATTGAAAGCGACAATCTAAACAAAGGCCATTTATAATTGTCATAAAGTGTTCAACCAAAGTAGGGAGCGAAACATTAGGCTTTACCTTTAATCTATTTTCCCGCCATTCGCAGTATCTCTGCGAGTATACTTGCTGCTGTCGGGGCTAAGTAGCCAACATTTTGCATACTTGTTAACTTCAAAAAAACGCAGTATCTTAGCAACTTTCAACCTCAGATTCTTACAAATGAAAATATATACCAAATCCGGCGACACAGGCACCACATCTTTATATGGAGGAACCCGTGTATCAAAGCACCACATTCGTATAGAAAGTTACGGAACCGTAGATGAATTAAACTCCCATATTGGTTTACTTCGTGATCAAGAGATTAATCCTTCCTACAAATTGGTCTTACTTGAAGTGCAAGACCGTCTGTTTACCGTAGGAGCCATACTTGCAACCCCTCCCGAAGATGAAAAATTAAAAAACGGAGAAAAAAGATTGCAAAATTTGGGAATTTTAGAATCAGATATCGAATTTCTAGAAAAAGAAATTGATGCAATGGACGAATCTTTGCCGGCAATGACTAGTTTCGTGCTTCCAGGTGGACATACCATTGTGTCATATTGTCACATTGCTCGATGTGTTTGTCGTAGAGCAGAGCGTTTGGCAGTGTATCTTAATGACATCGAGCCTACCGAAGAACTAGTTATTAAGTACCTTAACCGACTTTCTGACTATCTTTTTGTGTTGGCACGAAAATTGACTTTAGACTTAAACGCAGAGGAAATGCCTTGGATTCCGAGAAAATAATTTGCAATGCTAGGTGTCAATTTACTGTTTTTAACTTGTTATTACCGAATACAGAAGAGAAAAAACACACGTTCTTAAATTTAATTTGAAAATAAATCATTTTTTACTTGACTTTTTCAGTTAAAAAATTATTTTTGCATAAATTATAAAATCGAAAGCAGATGTATTGGACATTAGAATTAGCATCTTATTTAAGTGATGCGCCATGGCCAGCAACCAAAGATGAACTTATAGACTACGCTATTAGAGCAGGTGCCCCCCTGGAAGTAGTAGAAAACCTACAATCAATTGAAGATGAAGGTGAGATATATGAATCAATGGAAGAAATTTGGCCAGATTATCCTACAGACGAAGATTATCTTTGGAATGAGGATGAATATTAAAAAAAATAATTAATACCACAGAAAAAAAGTCTCCTTTGGGGCTTTTTTTTGTTAAAAATAACTTTCCTTTTTGGTTTATAAAAAGGAAAAACAAAATATAAATATCCAATTATGAGTTTCATAAATAGTATACTTAAAGTATTTGTAGGGGATAAATCTCAAAAAGATGTAAAAGCTACACAACCTTATATTGCCAAAGTAAAAGCACTAGAACCAGCACTTATGGTTTTATCTCACGATGAATTGCGTGCTAAAACAGCCGAGTTCAAAGCGAAGATAAAACAAGCTCGTTCAAAACAAGATGCCGAAATAGAAGCAAAAAAGATTGAAGCCGAAAATACTTCTGATATTGATTTAAGAGAAGATATCTACAATGCAATTGATGCTTTAGAAAAAGAAGCTTACGAAATATCTGAAAAGGTATTAATGGATATACTTCCAGAAGCTTTTGCTGTAGTTAAAGAAACCGCAAGAAGATTTAAAGAAAATACTACAATTACAGTTACTGCTACTGAAAAAGATAGAGAATTATCTGCAACCAAACCTTATGTTACTTTAGTTGGTGATCAAGCCAATTGGGCCAACCAATGGAATGCTGCCGGAAAGGAAATCACTTGGGATATGATTCACTATGATGTACAGTTAATTGGTGGTATTGTATTGCACGAAGGAAAAATTGCAGAGATGCAAACAGGTGAGGGGAAAACATTGGTAGCAACCCTGCCTTTATATTTAAATGCCTTAACAGGAAACGGAGTACATTTGGTAACCGTGAATGATTACCTTGCTAAGCGTGATAGCACCTGGAAAGCACCCTTGTTTGAATTCCACGGATTAATGGTAGATTGTATTGATAACCACTCGCCAAATACTGCCGAAAGAAGAAAAGCATACGAAGCTGATATTACTTACGGAACGAACAATGAGTTTGGTTTTGATTATCTAAGAGATAATATGGCACATTCTCCAGAAGATTTAGTACAAAGAAAACACAATTATGCAATTGTCGATGAGGTGGATTCGGTATTGATTGATGATGCGAGAACGCCATTGATTATTTCTGGTCCGGTGCCTGATGGAGACCGTCATGAGTTTAACGAATTAAAACCTAAAGTTGAAAATCTTTACAACTTACAACGCCAATTGGCAAATGGTTTTTTATCGGAAGCTAGAAAATTAATCAAAGAAGGAAATGCAAAAGACGGAGGGTTTCAATTATTGCGTGCCTACCGTTCATTGCCAAAAAACAAAGCACTTATCAAATTTTTAAGTGAAGACGGAATTAAGCAAATTTTGCAAAAAACAGAAAACGAATACATGAGCGACAACAACAGAAAGATGCCACTTGTAGATGAAGCTTTGTATTTTGTAATTGAAGAAAAAAACAACCAAGTTGAATTAACCGATAACGGAATTCAATTTTTGTCTAAAGATACCGATGAAACGTTCTTCGTACTTCCAGATATTGGAACTGAAATTGCCAACATCGAAAAGCAAAATTTAGATAAAGATGCCGAGTTGGAAGCTAAAGAAAAATTGTTTCAAGATTTCGGAATTAAATCGGAACGCATCCATACCCTTACTCAATTATTAAAAGCATATACCCTTTTTGAAAAAGATGTGGAATATGTAATCATGGATAACAAAATCATGATTGTTGATGAGCAAACTGGTCGTATCATGGATGGTCGTCGTTATTCGGATGGATTACACCAAGCTATTGAGGCGAAAGAGCAAGTGACTATTGAAGCAGCAACTCAAACATTTGCAACGATTACCTTACAAAATTATTTCCGTATGTACAGCAAATTGGCTGGGATGACTGGAACTGCAGTTACAGAGGCAGGAGAACTTTGGGAAATATATAAATTAGATGTAGTTGAAATCCCTACTAATAGAGGTATTTCTCGTCAAGATAAAGAAGATTTAATTTACCGTTCTGTTCGTGAAAAATTCAATGCTGTTATTGAAGATGTAACTCAACTTTCAGCTTCAGGAAGACCTGTATTAATTGGAACAACATCGGTAGAAATCTCTGAATTATTAAGCCGAATGTTGAAAATGCGTGGTGTAGCACACAATGTATTGAATGCAAAAATGCATAAAAAAGAAGCCGATATCGTTGCTGAAGCAGGGAAACCAGGAGTGGTAACTATCGCAACCAATATGGCAGGTCGTGGAACCGATATTAAGTTAACTCCCGAAGTGAAAGCTGCCGGAGGTTTAGCAATTATTGGAACCGAGCGTCACGATTCACGTCGTGTAGACCGACAGTTACGTGGTCGTGCAGGTCGTCAAGGTGATCCTGGAAGTTCACAATTTTATGTTTCTTTAGAAGATAACTTGATGCGTCTTTTTGGTTCAGAAAGAGTAGCTAAAGTTATGGATAGAATGGGATTGAAAGAAGGTGAAGTGATTCAACATTCTATGATGACCAAATCAATTGAGAGAGCTCAGAAAAAAGTAGAAGAAAATAACTTTGGAACTCGTAAACGTTTGTTAGAATATGACGACGTTATGAATGCACAAAGAGAAGTAGTTTACAAACGTCGTCGTCATGCATTGCATGGAGAACGATTGAAATTAGACATTGTAAACATGATGTATGATACTTGTGAGGTTATTGTAAATGATAACAAACCAAGCAATGATTTTAAAAATTTCGAATTTGAATTGATTCGTTATTTTGCTATTACCTCTCCTTTTTCTTCAAATGATTTTGAAAAAATGTCGGAAATGGAATTGACTGGTAAATTATACAAAGCCGTAATGGAATTCTATACCGAAAAGACAGAACGAACAGCTAGAGAAGCACTTCCAATCATTACGGATGTTTATAAAAATCCGAATAATCAATACGAGCGTATTGTGGTTCCGTTTACCGATGGAATTAAATCGCTGAATGTGGTTACCGATTTGAAGAAAGCATTTGATACTCAAGGCGCACAGCTAGTTGCTGATTATGAGAAAAATATCACTTTGGCTATTGTTGATGAAGCTTGGAAAAAGCACTTACGCAAAATGGATGAATTGAAAACATCGGTGCAGCTTGCAGTTCACGAACAAAAAGATCCACTATTGATTTATAAATTAGAAGCCTTTAATTTGTTTAGAAATATGTTGGACGGTGTGAATAAAGAAGTAATTTCTTTCTTGTTTAAAGGAGATTTGCCTCAGCAAAACAATACCATTCAGGAAGCTAAAGAAGTAAAACGCAAAGTGAATTACACCGAATCTAAAGATGAGGTTTTGAATTCAGATGAATTAGCAGAAAGAAATCACGAGGCGGGTCAAACACAACAAAGACAAGTTACCGAAACTATTGTTCGCGATCAGCCAAAAATTAATAGAAACGACAACGTGACAATCAAACATGTCATGAGTGGAAAAACAGAAACGATGAAATTCAAAAAAGCCGAAAGCATGCTTGCGAGTGGCGAATGGGTTTTAGTTTAGTTTATAATTAATAATAAATCCCCAACTGAAAAGTTGGGGATTTTTTTTGTAGAAAATATAATTTAAAAAATTAATTATTTAAATTCTTAATTTGAATTAATTTCTCTTTCCAAGTTTGAAGTTCTTCTTTGTGTCTTTCAATGTTTTTTCTCACTTCGGTAACAATAGAATTTTCTTTCTTGGCATTTTTAGCATTTTGAAAAAATTGAATGTTGTTTTCTAATTGGAAAATTTCATTTTGCACTTCGTCAATTTTGCGCATAATAAAAATTCTTTCATTATCTATTTTTCTACTATCCTCAATATTTCCAAGCTTATTAGCAAAACGCAACATGTCGCTTTCTTTTTTGCTTGAGCTTAATTTTTCGAATAAAGCATCTAATATTTTATTGAATTTTCCTTCAATATGTCTTCGGTTAAACGGTACTTTCCCAATTGCTTTCCAAGCCTCAATGTGCGCTTTTATGGCATCTAAATCGGTTTTGTGATCACCAATCAATTCGAATGCTCTTAATCCTTCTAGGTATTCTTTTTTCTTTTCAAATGCAGCTACTTCTTCTGCATTTTCTTCCGATTTGCTTTCTTTTAATCTTTCAAAATAATGATTACAAGCTCCTTTGAATTCCTTCCAAAGTACATCTGAAAATTTTCTTGGTACATGACCTATCAATTTCCATTCCTCTTGAATTTGTTTCATGATTGGAGTAGTAGCTGCAAAATCATCACTTACTTTAAGCTCGTTTGCTTTATTTACTAAAGCTTGTTTTTTGCTTAAATTATCGTTTTGGTCTTTTTTGATTTCTTTATAGAAAGAATTTTTAAGTAAGTTAAAGTTGCGTACTGCAGTTTTAAAAGCCGTCCAAGTAGCTTCGTTAACCTCCGATGGTACTTTGCCGGTAGCAAAAAACTCATTGCGTAACGCTTCAACTTTAGTGATTTGATTAAGCCAAGCTTGGTGTGTATCTACTTTTTCTTGAGCAAGTATTTCCAATTGAGCGATAAGGCCTTTTTTCTTTTCTAAATTGTCTGTTTCTTTCGCTCTAAAACCTTCATAGTAGGCTTCTCTTTTATCGTGCATTTGTTTGGTTAAGTCGCTAAACTGTTTCCAAATTTCTTCTCTATTTTCTCTAGAAACCGGACCAATATCTTCTTTCCAAATTCTATGTAAATCTTGCAATTCACGGAACGATTTATTAATGTCTGACTCGTTTACCAATTCGACAACTCGAGCTATAATTTTTTGTTTTTGCTCTAAATTGTTTTTAAAATCAATATCTCGTGCTTCACGGTCTAAATGCAAGAAGTCGTAGAAATTTTCGATATGAAAATGGAAATTATTCCAAACATGGTTGTATTTATCTTTTGGAATTGGACCTGCATTTTTCCATCTTTCTCTAATGTCATTCAATTGTTTTAGAGAATTTGCAATAGTTCCTGTTTGATTGTTTACTAGGTTTTTTAATTCTTCAACAAGATGTAAGCGGTTTTCTAAATTAGCTTGTAAATTATTTTGCAAAGACTTGAAATGAGCATTTTTTTTGTCTCTGTATTGATTGTATAATGAATCAAACTTAGTTTTTAAAGGAAAACTAAAATGAAACTCTTCTGTAGATTCTGTGTTTTCAGCATGAAATTCATCTTTTTTCACTTCATTAAAATGGTGATATTTCGATAAAAATGCTTTTTTAATTTCTTCAACATGCTCACGCACCGACATTACTTTTTCTGCAGCAACAAGAACTTCTAATTCTTCAACCAATTTTTCCATTGGCATTGCTTCATAGTCTTGCAACGGAATATCGTGACGTCCAATTAATGTTTCGTCTTCACTTTCTTCGGCATTGGCATCAGCAATGGCATTCATAGCCACTTCACTATCCTCTATTATTGTATCTGCTGGAGCAACTTCGATTACTTCTTCAATAATTGCAGTAGTTTCTTCAACAACCTCTTCGGTTTGATTTTCAACTAAAGGCGCAGCAACTTCAGCAATTTCAACAATTGGCTGATCAGTAATTTCAACTTCTTGATTTTCAGTTGAAACAGTTTCCTGAGATTCTAAATTCTCATTTCCATCTACCGCGTTTTCGTTAACTGGTAGGTTATCATTCAATTCTTCTGACATTTTTTTAAATGTGTAAGGTTATAAAATAGTCCTTTTTTGGAGGGCTAAAGATAATAAAGTATAGGTAAATAACAAAGATTTAGGGTTTCTTCTGTTTTAATTATGTTAAAAAGAAACTATTTATTCCAAATTTTCCAAGCTTTTTCTGCTTGATAAACGAGCATTTCATAACCGTTTTTTATAATTGCTCCTTGTTTTTTTGCTTTCTTCAAGAACTCGGTTTCTTCTGGATTATATATTAAATCGAAGGCAATGTGTTGGTTACTAAAATAGGTGTATGGAATAGGAGGGAACTCTTTTGTGTTCGGGCTAGTTCCAACTGGAGTACAGTTAATTATTATTTGATGATTATCAAATGTTGTAGCGTTAATTAAAGAATAGTCAATTGTGTTTGGGTTGGCTTCTCTGGAAACAAAAGAATAGGTTATTCCGAGTTGTTCTAAGGCAAAAGCAACTGCTTTAGCAGCGCCACCAGTACCCAGAATTAGTGCTTTTTTATGGTGAGCTTGCAATAGGGGTTCTAGCGACTTTTTAAATCCAAACCAATCAGAATTATAACCTTTTAAATTTCCTTTTTTGGTAAAACGAATTACATTAACCGCACCAATTTGAAAGGCTTTATCTGAGACGGTATCCAAATAGGGGATGATTGACTCTTTGTAAGGTATGGTTACATTAAGACCTTTTAAGTTGGGATTGTTTTTTAAAATGCTTGGAAAATCTTCAATATTAAGGATGTCAAAATTTTCATAAGAACAATCTTCATACAAATCCTGTGCAAATTTTTCGGTGAAATATTTTTTTGAAAAAGAATATGAAATATCTTTTCCAATCAATCCGAATTTTTTATTGTTTGTTAGCATAGATTGTAATTGGAACTATATAGGAGCACCTCACTTTTTTACCATTTTGTTCGCCTGGATTCCATCTCGGCATTTTTTTTAATACATCGAGTGCTGCTTTTTCTGTTCCGTAACCTAATCCTCGAATTATTTTGATGTCTGTTATAGAACCATCCCGTTCCACTAAAAAGCTTGCAAATATTTTTCCTCTTAATTCCGCTTCTTTCATTTCATCAGAGTATTGGAAATATTTTGAAAAGTAAGTTGTTAATTTATCATTACCGCCAGGGAATTCTGGTTTAACTTCTACTCCAGCGGTATTATAAAATTGATTTTCATCTTCCTCTTTAATTATTGGACCTGCATCAATCATAATTGATTCATCGTCAGCTTTTAGCTCTATGTGGTTAATCCTTTCTTCAATTGGTATTTCTTTAACTTCAATTGCTTTCGGAGTGTTTTTAGGATTTGATTTTATTTTTTTGGTTTGACCAAAACAACAAGTAATCGTAAAAAGTGCAAAAAACAAAATATTTTTTCTCATTATTGTTTGTGCTTGCTGATAAAGGATTGCACTTTTTTCATGCTCCAAACAGATGGAAATAATTCCTCTAGTACTGATTGATTATTAAAATTCAATCGCAAACCATTACTTAAATGAAAGCAACCTTTCTCGGTTTCATTTTGCATAAAATATAATCCGGCTAAGCGATATTCTACTTCATATTCTTCTGGAAAATATTCTGAAGCTTGCAAAAGTGTAAGTATGGCGCTATCTATCTCTGACAAATTAACTAAGACATCAACCCAAAATAACCAGGTGTCCAGCTGATAATCTCCTAATTCAACTGCTTTTCTGTACCCATATTCGGCATCTTCAAATAAATTCATTGCTTTATTTATGGAGGCAAATCGTTTCCAATAGGCTTGATTTTGGTCATCAATTGAAAGCGCTTTATTAACATGTTCTAAAGCTTTTTCATATTTTTTTTGACGAACATAAAAATCAGTAATTGCAATCCAACCTTTATCTAATAGTGGGTCTTCATGCACTGTTTTATTGAAAAATGCTAATGCCTCTTTCATGTGTCCTAATTTTTCATGACTTTTACCAATTCGCAATAAAGCATAGGAGGTAGGGTCATCAAGTTCAATTGTCTTAGCATAACTTTCAATAGCTTCTTCATAACGCTTTAAACGCTCCAATGCTTTTCCTTTTTCCATGTGGGCTCCTACAAAATATTCGTCAATATAGGTAGCGTATTCAAATGAACGAACCGCATTTTCATAGTCCTTTATTCCATAATATAAACGCCCTATTTGATGCCATGCAATTTCAGAATAGGGGTTTTTGTCAATGTATTTTTTTAAATATTCTATAGCTTCTAGATTTTGGTCTAAAAATTCAAAGCAATAAACTACATTATATATTGAAGATTGGTCATCAATTTCTTCTTCCAAACACTTTATGAAATTGACTTTTGCCATTTCTAAATTGTCCATAAAGAGATATTCCATTCCAATTAAATTGTAGATGTCGGTATAATCTTCTGTGAATTGTAA
>CAMCBB010000061.1 GCA_945872875.1 Flavobacterium psychrophilum | reverse complement strand
GCACGACCTTGCCAAAATTCTACTTCTACGGGTCTAACTAAAAATCCTCCCCAGTGTTTGGGCCTTTCAATTTCATTATTTTCAAATTCTTGCTCTAATTTTTTCAAATTAGTTTCAAGAAATTCCCTATTCGGAATTACCTCGCTTTGAGGAGATACAATTGCTCCTAGCTTACTTCCGTCGGGTCTTGAAGCAAAATAATTATCGGATACTGCGTCAATAGTTTTCTCGGCAATTCCTTTTATAATGACTTGTCTTTCTAAACTGGTCCAAAAAAAGGACAGACATATATTAGGGTTTTGTTGAATTGCTTTGCCTTTTTCAGAATTGTAATTAGTGTAAAAAATAAAACCTTCTTCGTTGAATTTCTTTAGTAAAACGACTCTTGATTTTGGAAAACCGTCTAGTCCAATTGTGGAAACCGTCATTGCATTTACTTCCTCAACACCACCAAAATCTTCGGTTTCATGAAACCAACGGTTAAATAAATTAATTGGATCTTCGGGTATGTTTAGCTCTAGTAATTCGCTTTTTTCATACGATTTTCTATAATTGCTCAGGTCTTTCATAGGGGCTTATTTCATGCAAAGTTCAATAAATTAATTAAAATTCATCTAGTTTTTAATCGTGATTTTCAATACTTTTATAGGCATCAATTACCTTTTTCACCAATCGATGACGAACAATGTCTTTGTCATCAAGATAAATGATTCCAATTCCATCAATATCTTTTAATACTAATAAAGCTTCTTTTAAACCGGATATCGTTCTTCTAGGTAAATCAACTTGACCTGGATCACCCGTAATAATGAACTTGGCGTTCTTTCCCATACGAGTTAAAAACATTTTCATTTGAGAATGTGTTGTATTTTGTGCCTCGTCTAAAATTACAAAAGCATTATCTAAAGTTCTACCTCTCATAAATGCCAAAGGAGCAATTTGAATTATCCCTTTTAAAATATAATCTTCCAATGTTTGGGGAGGCAACATGTCTCTTAATGCATCATAAAGCGGTTGCATGTAAGGATCCAGTTTTTCTTTCATGTCACCCGGTAAAAAACCAAGATTTTCTCCAGCTTCAACTGCAGGTCGAGTTAATATGATTCTTTTAACTTGTTTTTCTTTTAGAGCTTTAACTGCCAGAGCAACACCAGTATAAGTTTTACCTGTTCCTGCTGGTCCAACAGCAAATACCATATCATTTTTAAAAACAGTTTCAACCAATAAATGTTGGTTTGGAGTCATCGCTTTAATCAGCTTGCCTCCAATTCCATGGACAAGAATTTTCTCTTGGTCGGGCATGCGCTGCTCTTCGCCTGAATTACTTTGAATAACTCGATCAATTACATTCGAATCGATGTTGTTATATCTGGTAAAGTGCAACATCAGTCGATTAAATCGTGTTTCAAATTCATCCAGCTCTGCTTTTTCCCCAAATACTTTTAGGGTAGTGCCTCGAGCTACAATTTTTAACCTTGGATAATACTTTTTTATCGTTTCAAGATGGGAATCTTGCGTACCCCAAAATTCTTTTGGAGCAATGTCGTGTAATTCAATGATGCGTTCGTTCAAATGGAAGTAGTTTTTTAATTATTTTTTACTAATTATTAGTAGATTTGCAATCATTTCAAATTTATGAAATACACAGTTACAATTCTTAATTATTTATAAACAATTTTATGTCAATAATTACCCTTACTACCGATTACGGAAATAAAGACCATTATGTAGGTGCTTTAAAGGGTAAAATATTGTCACAAAACAAAGAATTAATACTAGTAGATATTTCCCATCAAGTAGATCCATTTAATATTAGCGAGGCATCTTATTTATTGCAAAGTGCTTATACTAGTTTTCCAAAAGGAACAGTTCATATCATTGGTGTTGATATAGAATTAAAAGAAGATAACCAACATGTTGTGGTACAATGGAATGATCATTTTTTTGTTTCTGCCGATAATGGAATATTAAGTTTGTTAACTACCCAAATTAAACCTCAAAAAATGGTTTCTATAAATATTCATGATCGATTATTGCCAGAAGCAACAGATATGGATGTACTAGTAACCACTGCAGTTCACATTGCTAAAGGAGGTTCACTTACAGTTATTGGAAAAGAAATTCAAGCTCTTAAAGTAGTAACCGAGCTTCAAGCAATTGTTGCGTCTGATAAAAATTCGATAAAAGGATATGTAGTATATATTGATAATTTTGGAAACGCTATAACCAACATATCCAAAAAATTATTTGTAGAAATTGCCAAAGGAAGACCCTACGAAGTGCAATTTAAAAACAAAAAAGTTAAGAGTATTTTTGCTAAATATTCAGATATTGAAACAATAGACAAACAATCTTTATATAACATTATGGGTAAATCTTTAGCGATTTTTAACGAAGCAGGATTTTTAGAAATCGGATTATATAAAAGTAATCCTAAAATTGGATCAGCCTCAAGTTTATTGGGTCTAGAATGTAGAGATTTTGTTATGATAAACTTTAATTTATAGTTAATGTTTGTAAGAATAGTGAAAATGTCGTTTCATAAAGAAAATATTCCTGCTTTTATGGAAAATTTCGAATTAATGAAAAACCACATACGAAATGCGCCCGGAAATCGTTTTCTAGAATTGTATCAGGATAAAAAAAATCCCTGCATTCTATTTACCTATAGTTATTGGGAAACCGAATCAGATTTAGAAAATTACAGGAACTCGGCTTTGTTTGATGAAGTGTGGACATTTACTAAAAAATTATTCAACGACAAGCCAGAAGCTTGGAGTGTATATAAATTAGTTACCTTAGAATAAATATATGAAGTCATTATTATTAAGAGAAATAAAATCCTTTTTCGGTTCGCCAATAGGATATTTGGTGATAGCAATTTTTCTGTTATTAAACGGATTGTTTCTTTGGGTTTTTGAAGGCGAATACAATATATTAAATAGTGGTTTTGCCGATTTATCACCTTTCTTTACGATATCACCTTGGATCTTGATTTTCTTAATTCCAGCTGTGACGATGCGCAGTTTTTCGGATGAAATGAAACAAGGAACATTAGAATTACTATTAACTAAACCCATTTCAATTTGGGAGATTGTAGTTGGAAAATACCTTGGCGCCTTTGCTCTTATAATTATTGCAATTATTCCAACATTTATATATGTTTATGTAATTTATGGTTTGGGTATGCCTGAGGGAAATCTTGATTGGGGAAGTACTTTTGGTTCCTATTTTGGCTTATTATTTTTAATTTCTGGATATACTGCTGTAGGTATTTTTTCGTCTTCACTTTCAGAAAATCAAATAGTAGCCTTTATAGTTTCTGTGTTTTTATGCTTTTTTCTATATTTTGGTTTCCAAGGTATCGCTAGCCAAATTAAAGATTGGCAAGGGTTCATTACCTACTTAGGAATGGATAACCATTATAAAAGTATGAGTCGTGGTGTTATTGATACCCGCGATGCACTTTATTTTATGAGTATAACCACTTTGTTTTTATCGGTGACTGTTTACAAACTTAAATCGCATAAATCATAATGGAAAATAAGAACCCCAATTTAAAAAATCTATTTACCATTATCTTTATAATAGTGGTAGCTAATTTTGCCGGACATTATCTTTTTAAACGATTTGATTTAACTGAAGATAAGCGTTATACGCTATCGCAAACTTCCTTAAATATTATTAGCGAAGTGAAAGAGCCGCTTTATGTGGATGTGTTTTTAGAGGGAAATTTTCCAGGAGAATTCAAAAAATTACAAACAGAAACGCAGCAATTACTAGAAGAATTTAAAGCTAGAAATTCAAACATCATCTTTCAATTTATCAATCCATTGGATAAAGAAGAAGAAAGAGAAAAAACACTACAGCAATTTTATGATAGAGGTTTAACTCCTTTAAATGTAACTTTAGATGAAAAAGGAAAGCAAACACAAGAGATTGTATTTCCATGGGCTGTAGTGAGTTATGGCAACAAAAGTGCAAAAGTTCCATTACTGAAAAATATGATGGGAGCTTCAACAGCTCAAAAAGTCGTTAGTTCAGTTCAGCATTTAGAATATGCTTTTTCAAACGCATTTAATTCGGTTACTAAAAACAGAGAAAAAAATGTTGCAATTATAAAAGGAAATGGGGAACTTCATGATTTGTTATTAGCTGATTTTTTAAAATCGGTTAGAGAAAATTATTTTATAGGACCTTTTACTTTAGATTCTGTGGCGAAAAGTCCAGAAAACACCTTGAAAGAATTGAAGAAATACGATTTAGCCATTATTGCTAAGCCAACTGAAGCTTTCTCAGATTCTGAAAAACAAGTATTAGATCAATTTTTAATGCACGGTGGTAAGACACTTTGGTTAGTAGATCAAGTAAATATGGAAATGGATAGTTTAATGGAAACTGGTGAAAATCTAGCTTTTCCAAGAGACTTAAATTTAAATGACTTATTCTTTAAATATGGTATCCGAATTAAACCTGATTTAATTAAAGATATTATGGCAACGCCAATTTCCTTGGCTACAGGAGAGCAGGGGAGTGCTACTCAATACACTAAGTTTCCATGGTTGTATTCGCCAATGATTTATCCGGTTGCTAATATAGATCCAACGAAAACGAGTCCGATTGTAAGTAATCTTGACGGAATAAAATTTGAATTTACTAACCCGATTGAAGTCCTTAATAATAACATCAAAAAGACTGTTTTACTCCAAAGTTCACCTTATTCAAAATCGGTTGGAACACCAACTCAAGTGAACTTAAAAATGGTTCAAGATCGACCAGAACAAAAAGATTTTACAGGAAACGGAAATATTCCGGTTGCAGTATTATTAGAGGGGAAGTTTAATTCGGTTTACCAAAACAGGGTACTTCCATTTGCAGAAAAAGATTTTATTTCAACTGGGAAAGAGTCTAAAATGATCTTAATTTCGGATGGTGATGTTATTAAAAATCAGTTAGACAAAAACTTTCAACCTTTGGAGTTAGGGTTTGATAAATGGACCAATAATTTATATGCCAATAAAGAGTTTATACTGAATTGCGTAAATTATTTATTGGATGATAATGGCTTAATTAACATTCGAAGTAAAGAAGTGGATTTACCGATTCTTGACACTCAAAAAGTTGTTGATAATTACACCTATTCTCAAATTGTAACTATTGGATTTCCAATTGCTTTAGTGTTGTTGTTTGGAGTAGTATTTACCTATTTAAGAAAGAAAAAATACAGTAAATAAAAAGATCCTTTAAATTAAATTTATTCTTGTTTAGTTATATTTATTAGATGGAAAACAACAAATCGAAAGATCCATTACACGGAGTTACATTACAAAACATTCTAGATCAATTAGTTCTTTTTTATGGCTTTGATACTTTGGGTGAACTCATAAAAATTAAATGTTTTACGGATAATCCATCAATTAAATCAAGTTTGACTTTTTTACGAAAAACCGATTGGGCTCGAAAAAAAGTAGAAGAATTGTATATTAGAACTTTGCCTAAACTAGCTGAAGTTTAGAAGTTATCTGTTGAAATTTCTTTTTAAAATAGAGTAAATTACGGAATCCCAAAACTTTCCTTCCCATAATTCATTTTCTAGGATATGCGCCTCTTTTACAAAACCATTTTTTTGTAATACTCTTTCAGATGCTTTATTTTCAGGATCAATTACCGCTTCTATAGAATGCATTTGTAAATCATTAAATCCATATTCTAATATCATTTTAATGGCTTCGGAGACAATGCCTTGTTCGTTGTATTGGGGCAAAATCATGTAACCAATTTCGCAGCGGTGGTTTTCGGGTTGTATTCTATAATGACCAATAATTCCAATTAATTTTGGATTTCCTTTTAAAGTTATTGCCCAATTAATGCCTTTGTTGTTTTCTATATTCTCATCAATCGTTTTAAAATGTACTAATGCATCTTCCTTCGTTTTTGCTAAAGGTCGAGGAATAAACTTCATCGTTTCCGGATTGCTTCGAAGCTCAAAAATCTCATCAACATCTGTTTCAATAATTCGTCTAAGCAGAAGACGTTTGCTTTCTAAATTTTTAAAAGGATGGAAATTAATTTCTAGCATTTTGATTTTTTTTTATTTCGTAAAAGTAGCAAAAGCAGCCATAGTTTTTTGATATGTAACAAATAACATTTTATTAAGACTAATTTAAATGATTTTGTGAAAATCAAAAGCAATTTTTTCTTTTATTTGTTTGATCAATTAACCAATTCTAATCTATGAAAAATTTTATTACAAAAGCATTCTTTTTTAGCGCTTTGTTTTGTGGATTTTCTTCGTTAAAAGCTCAGGAAACTAAGCCAACATCGAATTACAATTACAACGAAACATTCGCTAATAATTTTTACACAAAAAACGCAACTGAAACTCGATCCGCTAGTGGACAGCCAGGTGCAAAATATTGGCAAAACCGCGCTGATTATTCCTTAACGGCAAGCTTAAATGAGCAAACCAAAGAAATTATTGGGTCTGAAATTTTAACCTACACCAACAACAGTCCAGATAAACTTGGTTTTTTATGGATGAATGTGGAGCAAAATTTATTTAAAAAAGATTCTCGTGGAAATGCTATTATTCCGTTAAAAGGAAGTAGAAATGGAGCTAAAGGTCAAGATTTTGACGGTGGAATTAAGATTAAATCAATAAAAATAATTTCAACAGTTGGAGGAAAATCTATTGAGAAAGAAGCTGAATTTTCTATTGTAGATACCCGCATGCAAGTTAATTTGCCACAAGAATTAAATGGAAATGGTGCTTCGGTAAAACTGAAAATAGAATTTTCGTTCGTTTCTCCAGATTATGGATCAGATAGAATGGGAGTTGTTGATACTAAGAACGGAAAAATTTTCACTGTTGCACAATGGTATCCAAGAATGTGTGTTTATGATGATGTTCGTGGTTGGAATACTTATCCGTACCTTGGAGCAGGTGAATTTTATTTAGAATATGGAGATTTTGATGTAGCAATTACGGCTCCTTCAAGTCATATTGTAGTGTGTTCGGGTGAATTGCTTAATACTTCAGAAGTGTATACAGCCGAGCAACAAAAACGATGGACAGCAGCAAAAGCAAGCGATAAAACGGTTATGATTCGTACTGCAGACGAAGTTACTCAAGCTTCATCTCGTCCTGCAGGAAAATCGACTTTGACTTGGAAATTTAAAATTAAAAATGCTCGTGATGTTTCATGGGCATCTTCTGCAGCATTTATTGTAGATGCAGCTCGAATTAATTTACCTAGTGGAAAAAAAGCCCTAGCAATTTCAACTTATCCTGTTGAATCGGACGGGCAAGATGCATGGAGTAGATCAACTGAATATACTAAAACTTCTATTGAAAATTACTCAAAAAGATGGTTTGAATTTCCTTATCCTGCAGCAACAAACGTAGCAGGAAACGAAGGTGGAATGGAATATCCTGGAATTGTATTCTGTGAATTAAAATCAAAAGGAGCAGAACTTTGGGGAGTTACAGATCACGAGTTTGGACATGGTTGGTACCCAATGATTGTTGGTTCTAACGAGCGTTTATTTGCATGGATGGATGAAGGTTTTAATACTTTTATTAATGGATTGAGTGCTCAAGATTTTAATAATGGTGAATACAAACAACCAGATCAAAACATGCATGAAGCATCAGGAATGCTTACAGATCCAAGTTTAGAACCTGTAATGGCTAATCCTGGTAATTTAAAGGAAGCAAATCTTGGAATTTTAGCTTATTACAAGCCAGGTGCCGGATTGGATATGTTGCGTAATAATGTATTAGGTAAAGAACGTTTTGATAAAGCATTTAGAACATATACGGAGCGTTGGGCATTCAAACATCCAATGCCAGATGATTTTTTCAGAACAATAGAAAATGTTGCTGGTGAAGATTTAGGTTGGTTTTGGAGAAGTTGGTTCTTAAATAATTGGAGATTAGATCAAGGTATTTCAAAAGTTAAATATGTAAAAGGTAATGCCAAAAATGGTGCTGTTATTACTATTGAAAATTTAGAAAAAATGGTAATGCCAGTGGTTTTAGAGATCAAAACTAAAAGTGGAGCTGTTTCTAGAAAATCACTTCCAGTTGAAATTTGGGAACGTAACGCAGATTGGACATTTAAAGTGGATACAACTGAAGAATTAGATTCGATAACTATTGATCCAGATAATAATTTACCAGACAGTAATCCAGAGAATAATGTTTGGACCAATGAAAAAAATGGAATTACAAAAGTAGAATCATTGGCACCGTATTTAGGTAAATTTTCAAGTGCAAAACTTCCAATTAAAATAACATTTACTGAAGAAGATGAAAGTTTAGTAATTAATTCACAAGGACAACCTTCTACAGCTCTAGATAACAAAGGAGCTGGTAAATTTACACTTGATCAAGCTGGTTTAGTGATTCAGTTTAATGAAGCTAAAGATGGTTTTAATTTAAGTGTAGGTCCTCAAAGCTTTGATTTTACAAGAGAAAAATAATAATTCATTATATTAATTTAAAAGGCCCGCAATTAGCGGGCCTTTTTTTTACAATTCATTTTGATTTCGAAAGACTAATTGGCCATCAAAGCAATCTAATAGAATAATACTATCTGTAGTGACTTTTCCTGCTAGAATCTCTTTAGAAAGTTGATTCAATACTTCGCGTTGAATTACTCTTTTCACAGGTCTTGCTCCATATTGCGGGTCGTATCCTTTTTCTGATAAATGAGAAATAGCTTCTGGAGTAGCATCCATAGTTATGTTTTGTTCTGCAAGCATTTTAATTACGCCCTTTAATTGAAGTCCTACAATTTCTTTAATATTATCGGAAGTTAACGGCGTAAACATTACAATTTCATCTATTCTATTAATGAATTCAGGGCGCACCATTTGTTTTAGTAATCCCAATACTTCTGTTTTTGCAGCTTCAATCGCAGCATCAATTCCACCTTTTAAATTTTCAAATTTCTCCTGAATTATAGCACTTCCTATATTAGAAGTCATTATGATGATGGTATTTTTAAAATCTGCAACCCGCCCTTTATTATCCGTCAATCTTCCTTCATCAAGTACTTGAAGTAATATATTAAAAGTATCCGGATGTGCTTTTTCAATCTCATCCAATAAAATAACAGAATACGGTTTTCTTCGAACGGCTTCGGTTAATTGTCCGCCTTCATCATAACCAACATATCCGGGAGGCGCACCAACTAATCGGCTTACGCTGTGGCGTTCTTGGTATTCACTCATATCAATTCGCGTCATTGCATTTTCATCGTCAAATAAATATTCGGCTAATGCTTTCGCTAATTCAGTTTTACCTACACCAGTAGTTCCTAAGAAGAGAAAAGTTCCTACCGGTTTTTTCATATCTTGTAATCCAGCTCGACTTCTACGAACGGCGTCACTAACAGCTTCAATAGCTTCTTCTTGTCCCACAACACGATGGTGCAATTCTTCTTCTAATTTCAAGAGTTTTTCTCTTTCTCCTTGAAGCATTTTCATCACCGGAATTCCGGTCCATTTGGCCACAACTTCTGCAATGTCTTCACGAGTAACTTCTTCTTTAATTAAGGAGGTTCCCGATTGATTTTCAGCTAATGTGATTTGCAAAGCATCCAAACGTTCTTGTGCTTCTTTAATCTTTCCATATCGAATTTCAGCTACTTTTCCATAATCCCCATCGCGTTCTGCTCGTTCGGCATCCGATTTATAGTCTTCAATTTCTTGCTTAACCGATTGGATGTTATCAACTACCTCTTTTTCTGATTTCCATTTGGTGTAAATTTCATTTCGGTCTTCTTTTAAATTGGCTAAATCCAATCCAAGCCCTTTCAACTTGTTCTCGTCTTTTTCTCTTTTAATAGCCTCAATTTCAATTTCCAACTGCATGATTTTTCGATCCAATACATCCAGTTCTTCTGGTTTGGAATTGATTTCCATTCTAAGTTTTGATGCTGCTTCATCCATTAAATCAATTGCTTTATCTGGAAGAAAACGATTGGTTATGTAGCGTTGCGATAATTCTACCGAAGCAATAATGGCGTCATCCTGTATTCGAACTTTGTGATGGGTCTCGTATTTTTCTTTAATACCTCTCAATATTGAAATTGCACTTTCGGTATCGGGTTCTTCAACCATTATTTTTTGAAATCGACGTTCTAATGCTTTGTCCTTTTCAAAATATTTTTGGTATTCGTCAAATGTGGTTGCCCCAATAGCCCGAAGTTCCCCTCTTGCAAGAGCTGGTTTTAGTATATTGGCTGCATCCATTGCACCTTCGCCGCCTCCAGCACCAACAAGCGTATGGATTTCATCAATAAAAAGCACAATATCGCCTTCGGCAGAGGTCACTTCTTTTACCACGGCTTTTAATCGTTCTTCAAATTCTCCTTTGTATTTTGCTCCTGCAATTAAGGCTCCCATATCTAATGAAAATACAATTTTATCTTTTAGATTTTCAGGTACATCGCCATCTACAATTCGATGTGCAAGCCCTTCTGCTATGGCTGTTTTACCAACTCCTGGTTCACCAACCAACATCGGATTGTTTTTAGTTCTTCGGGTAAGAATTTGCAAAACTCTTCTTATTTCTTCATCCCTTCCAATAACCGGATCTAGTTTACCACTTCGAGCTAATTCGTTTAAATTCTTTGCGTATTTACTTAATGCATTGTAGGTTTCTTCGGCAGAAGCAGAGGTAACTCGTTCACCTTTTCTCATTTCAGTTATTGCAGCATCCAAAGCTTTTTCAGTAACTCCTTGGTCTTTTAATATCTGGGCGATTTTGCTTTTCGATTTAAAAATTGCCAAAATTAAATGTTCAATAGAAACAAACTCATCATTTCTTTTTG
>CAMCBB010000060.1 GCA_945872875.1 Flavobacterium psychrophilum | reverse complement strand
AATCTTTTGGAACATCAAGATTATTTAATACAGCCTGAGGGTTACAATATTCCGTATGATGCCGAAAGTGTTCATGGAATTTCAACAGAATTAGCTCAGCAACAAGGGATTTCGTTAAAAGAAATGTTAGAAAAATTTAATGATTCTCTATCTAAAGCGAAGTTTATTGTAGGACAAAATCTGGGTTTTGATGTAAATATTATGGGGTGCGAATTTTACCGAATGGGAATCGAATCGCCAATGTCCTTACTTCCTATTTTAGATACATGTACCGAAGTTACCGCATCTTTATTACAACTTCCAGGAGGAAGAGGAGGTAAATTTAAATTACCAACTTTAACCGAATTACACCAATATCTTTTTGGGCAACCCTTTGCAGAAGCACATAATGCCACCGCCGATGTGGAAGCTACCACGAGATGTTTTTTCGAATTAATTCGAACTCAAATATTCACCAAAGAAGAACTTGCTGTTGCATATGATTACTTTGAAGCGTTTAAATTAAAATATCCAAAACCAATTTCTTTAATTGGTTTGAAACATATTAATCTTAAGGAAGCCTCTGAAAAAATAAGACAACAATTTGGAGATAAGGGACATGTTCCAATTTCAAATGAAACACTTTCAGAAAACAAGCAAATCCTTATTGATAGTGAGTTTGTGCATTTGCATAATCACACTCAATTTTCGGTTTTGCAATCTACCGTTTCTGTAAAGGATTTAGTTTCCGCCGCTGTCAAAAACAAAATGCCAGCAGTTGCAATGACCGATATGGGAAATATGATGGGTACTTTTCACTTTGTAAGAGATATTCTCAATCATAATAAGGCTGCGGAAGCAAAAAATAAAGCCGCAATAGAAGCTGGAAATAACCCCGAAGAAATTAGTATTAAACCAATTGTAGGGTGCGAATTTTTTGTTTGTGATAATCACAAAGATAAAACCCGAAAAGACAATGGGTTTCAAGTGGTTTTCCTTGCTAAAAATAAAAAAGGGTATCACAACTTAGCCAAGATAGCCTCTATAGCCTATACTGAGGGCTTTTATTATGTGCCAAGAATTGATAAAGAAATTATCAAAAAATATAAAGAAGATATTATTGTCCTTTCCGGAAGTTTGTATGGTGAAGTTCCAAATAAGGTTCTGAATCTTGGAGAAAACCAAGCGGAGGAAGCTTTAATTTGGTGGAAAGAACAATTTGGAGCTAATTTTTATATCGAATTAATGCGCCACAATCAAGAGGATGAAAACCGAGTGAATTCGTCTTTAATTACTTTGGCAAGAAAACATCAAGTAAAATTAGTAGCCACAAACAATACTTTTTACATTGATAAAAAAGACGCCAATGCCCACGATATTTTGCTTTGTGTTCGCGATGGTGAAAAGCAATCAACACCTATAGGTAGGGGTAGAGGTTTCCGTTACGGATTACCAAATCAGGAGTATTATTTCAAGTCGAGCGAGGAG
Organism: Flavobacterium psychrophilum; assembly: GCA_945872875.1. Taxonomy (GTDB): domain Bacteria; phylum Bacteroidota; class Bacteroidia; order Flavobacteriales; family Flavobacteriaceae; genus Flavobacterium; species Flavobacterium psychrophilum_N. Next base: position 9,378 of record CAMCBB010000060.1, on the reverse strand, counting down.
ATGAAAAAACTCTTTGCCGATTTGCCCGAAGCCATTTCAACTATTTCAGAAATTGTTGACAGTATCGAAATTTACGATCTTGCTCGTGAAGTATTACTGCCTAAATTTACTATCCCAGAAGAATTTCTCGTTGCCGAAGACCAACAAGATGCTGGGAAAAGAGGGGAAAATAAATACCTAAATTATTTAACCTATGAAGGGGCTAAAAGGAGGTATAAAGAAATCACTCCCGAAATTCAAGAACGCATCGATTTTGAATTACTTACCATTGAAAACTCCGGTTATCCTGGTTATTTCTTAATTGTGCAAGATTTCATTGCCGAAGCACGAAAAATGGGAGTTTCTGTGGGTCCAGGTCGTGGATCTGCAGCAGGATCTGTCGTAGCCTATTGTTTAGGAATTACTAATATTGACCCCTTACTATATAATTTACTTTTTGAGAGATTCCTTAATCCAGACAGGGTTTCCCTTCCCGATATTGATATCGATTTTGATGATGAGGGTAGAGGGAAAGTTATGGATTATGTAATTCATAAATATGGTTCTAAGCAAGTAGCCCAAATTATTACCTACGGTACCATGGCCGCAAAATCATCCGTAAGAGATACGGCTCGTGTTCTTGACTTGCCACTTTTTGAAGCCGATAAAATTGCTAAACTGATTCCTAATAATTTGAATTTAGCCAAAATATTTTCTATGGATGAAGCTAGCTTAAAGAAAGCGCTTCGGCCAGAAGATTTTGATAAGGTTAAAGATTTAATTGCACTTGGAGGTACAAAAGATTTGGGCGGCGATACCATTCAGCAAGCACAAATATTAGAAGGGAACCTCAGGAATACGGGAATTCATGCTTGTGGAGTCATTATTACTCCCGATGATATTACCAATTTTGTTCCGGTTGCTACTGCTAAAGATTCGGAATTGTTTGTAACCCAATTTGATAACTCGGTGGTTGAAAGCGCCGGATTATTAAAAATGGACTTCTTGGGTTTGAAGACCCTAACTTTGATCAAAGACACAGTCAAATTAGTGAAATATAGAACGGGTATTGAACTCAATCCCGATGAATTTCCTATTGATGACGCCAAGACCTATGAGCTTTTTCAACGAGGTGAAACGGTTGGGATTTTCCAATATGAAAGTCCGGGAATGCAAAAATACATGAAGGAATTAAAGCCAACAGTTTTTCCGGATTTGATTGCCATGAATGCTTTGTATCGGCCGGGACCTATTGCTTACATTCCGAGTTTTATTAAGCGTAAAAATGGTGAAGAAGAAATTGTATACGATCTTGAGGCTTGCGAAGAATTACTAAAAGACACCTACGGAATTACTGTTTATCAAGAGCAAGTAATGCTCTTGTCCCAAAAATTGGCTGGATTCTCTAAAGGAGATGCCGATGTTTTGCGTAAAGCAATGGGAAAAAAACAACGAGATGTTCTAGATAAAATGAAGCCTAAATTTATTTCTCAGGCAGAAGCCAAAGGACATGCTGCAGATAAATTAGAGAAAATTTGGAAAGATTGGGAAGCCTTTGCGGAGTATGCATTTAATAAATCGCACTCCACTTGTTATGCTTGGATTGCTTACCAAACAGCCTATTTAAAAGCCAATTATCCTGCCGAATATATGGCAGCGGTTTTGTCTAATAATATGAATGACATTAAGCAGGTTTCTTTCTTTATGGAAGAATGTAAACGAATGGGATTAACCGTTTTAGGCCCTGATGTAAACGAATCGTTTTATAAATTTACGGTTAATGATAACTATGCAGTTCGCTTTGGAATAGGTGCTGTGAAAGGTGTTGGAGCAAATGCCGTAGATACTATTGTACAAAATAGAAAAGAGGCGCCTTATAAATCAATTTTTGATTTGGCCAAAAAAATAGATTTGCGTGCAGCAAATAAAAAGGCATTTGAAAGTTTAGCATTTGCGGGTGGTTTTGACTGTTTTGAAGATACGCATCGCGCGCAATATTTCCATTTAGATGGTGACGGAATTACCTTTTTAGAAAAGGCGATTCGTTATGGATCTAAATTTCAAGAAAATGAAAATTCATCGCAAGTCAGTTTGTTTGGTGAAGCCAGTGAAGTACAAATTGCAGAGCCAGTTGTTCCACCTTGTCCCGAATGGAACACTATGGAGAAATTAGCCAAGGAGAAAGAAGTGGTTGGAATATATATATCTGGGCATCCATTAGATGATTACCGTTATGAAATGAACTATTTTTGTAACACTAGATTGGCTCAATTAAAAAACTTAGAGCCACTTGTAGGTAAAAACTTAACTTTTGGGGGGATTGTAACTAATGTGCAATACCGCACCGGACAAAAAGGAAAAGATTGGGGATCCTTTACTTTAGAAGGGTATGATGAAAGTCATGATTTTAGAATATTTGATGAAGAATATCTGAAATTCAAACATTTTTTGGTAAACAACCAATTCATCTATTTCAAAATTAGTGTTAAAGAAGGTTGGATAAATCGGGAAACCGGAAAAAAATCGGAGCCAAGAATTACCTTTCAAGACGCAAAATTCTTAGCTGATGTTTTGCCAACATTTGCCAAAAAATTATCTATTCATTTGAATATTCAGGATTTAAATCCAAATTTAATTCTCAAGTTGAGCGAGTTATTTAAAGCAAATAGCGGTGAAAATTTGGTAAATTTTGAAGTGTTAGAAATAGAAAAAGTGACTAAGGTTGTAGAGCAAAATTTACCAGTTGCTGTCCCAATATTAAGTAGTTCTGAAGAAAGCGATTTAGATACGGATGTGATAGATTTAGATGCAGAAATGGAGCAACCAGAAATGGAAGTTAATCTTCCTGTTACTGTTGATGAAAACAGAGTTGTAACTAGATTGGCTATGCCAAGTAGAAAGTTAAAAGTAAAAATCACAAAAGAATTATTGGAGGAATTAGATAAAGTACCGGTAAACTATAAACTAAATTAATTAATAAATAGCGAAAAGTAATAATTGTTACATTTTATCCATTAAATAATTAATTATATTTGCCTGACAAAATAAGAACATTAATAAATTTAATAAAATAAATATGGCATTAGCAATAACAGACGCTACTTTTGAAGAAGTGGTATTAAAATCAGACAAACCAGTAGTAGTTGATTTTTGGGCAGCTTGGTGTGGACCATGCAGAATGGTAGGGCCAGTAATTGATGAAATTCATGGCGAATATGAAGGCAAAGCAGTTATTGGAAAAGTAGATGTAGATGCAAACCAAGAATTTGCTGCAAAATATGGTGTAAGAAATATTCCAACGGTATTAATTTTCCAGAACGGAGAAGTTGTAGGACGTCAAGTAGGAGTAGCTCCTAAAAAAACCTATACCGATGCAATTGACGCATTGTTATAATAAAAATTAAATTGTTTTTAAAAGGTTCAGCGAAAGTTGAGCCTTTTTTATTTGTATAAATTCCTATTTAATGGGGCCATATTAAAATTTTCAAATTATATTTGAAGTATGAAAATTGAAGAACAAAAAGAACTTGTTTCAGGGTTTAAACATCTCGAACTATTAGCTAACCAAGTTGTGGAGGGCTTTATTTCGGGAATGCATAAATCGCCTTTTCATGGTTTTTCTGCCGAATTTGCTGAACATAAAATTTACAATATTGGCGAAAGCACCAAGCACATTGATTGGAAACTTTTTGCCAAAACAGACCGTTTGTATACTAAACGATTTGAAGAAGAAACCAATCTTCGTTGTCATTTAATTGTAGACAATTCTTCTTCAATGCATTATCCAAAGTTGGATTCCAACCAAAATTTTTATGAAAGCAAGATTGGTTTTTCAGTATTAGCTTCGGCGGTACTTATGAGTTTGTTAAAAAAACAACGCGATGCGGTGGGATTAAGTGTTTTTTCAGACAACTACGAATATTATGCTCCCGAAAAAGGAAGTGATCGCCACCACAGAATGTTATTACATAAACTGGAAGATTTATTGAATCAGCCAAAGCAATCTAAAGCTACTGACACAATAACTTTTTTACATCAAGTGGCCGAAAAAATTCATCGCAGATCAATGATTGTAATTTTTTCAGACATGTTTCAAGATGGAGATCAAGAGGCTTTGCTGAATGCGTTGCAGCATTTAAAACATAACAAACATAAGGTGGTGTTGTTTCATGTTATTGATCACGAAACGGAATTGAATTTTGATTTTGACAATACCCCCCGTAAGTTTATAGATTTAGAATCGGGAGAGGTAGTTAATCTATTTGCAGAAAATGTAAAAGAAGAGTACGAAAAAAATCTTCAGACTTATTTCAAAAATCTTTCTTTGGTGTGTGCTCAAAATAAAATTAAGTATGTTCCGGTAAATGTAGGGGCAAATTTTGATAAAATCCTGACCACATATTTAGCTGAAAAACAAATATTTGGTTAACTAATGCTAAATCAAGTAAGAAATTAATAAAAAAAAGCATTGAAACACTTGCTAATTTTAAAAATGGGTGTATATTTGCAACCGCAATAAAGCGAAGGTTTGGTAGTTCAGTTGGTTAGAATACATGCCTGTCACGCATGGGGTCGCGGGTTCGAGTCCCGTCCAGACCGCTAAAATTGGGAAAAAGCACTTTGGAAACAAAGTGCTTTTTTGCCCAAAAAAGCAAATGAAATGCAATTGCTGAATAGCATTTAAATTCAGGAATTCATTCAAAATTAGTTGTGTTGTTTTCGATGCGAATTTGTAACTCGCGTCACGGTTTAGTAGTTAGACCAATGAAAAGCTTTCCACTTTATTGTGGATGGCTTTTTTGCTTTTAGGAAAATTTGTAATTTTTTACTATTTTTGAAGGGCAGTATAAAAAATAATCATTTGAAAAAGATTAGTTTACTTTTATTGGTTGTACTTTTTCAATCTTGTCAGTATTTTGACAAGCAAGTTCCCAATGAAAAAGACTTGTTGGAACAACGAATGAAAGAGATAAACTGGAAAGAGGTAGATCAATATCCGACCATAGCCGATTGCGAAAAATTAACTGATCCTGTGCAACGCAAACAATGTTTTTTTGAATTTATGCAAAGTACAATTCAGCAAAAATTAAGCATTGATACTTTAAAAATATTATTTCCAAAGCTAGATACAATAGAAGTAAAAGTAACAATAAACTCAGATGCTTCTTTACAATTTGAACCTCAATTTCCTAGAGATACAATTGCGTACGACACCATTAAAATTGATAGTATTTTAAAATTAAAATTGGTAGATTTCCCAAAAGTTAACCCCGCAATTAAAAGAGGGATTCCGGTGAAAACACAATTTATTTTACCCGTTATTATTAAAACCGAAAATAAAAAATAAGGAAACTTATTTTTTTACTACTTTATAAAAATTAGACTTACCGTCGTAATTTAATTCCAATAAATAAAAACCCGCATTTTCCATTGAAAGGTCTATTTCACAGGAACTAAAAGCGGCATATTGATTTTCTTTAATTAGCTTGCCTAAAACATCAAATAACCTAAATTCAAATTGATTAATACTTTTATTTGAAGCAATTTCAAAAATTCCATTATTTGGATTTGGAAAAATTTGGAATAGATTATAGTCTGCATTATTATCTATATTTGATAATGGATTTACAATTATCCCCCCTGAAGCTAAATATACACTAGCAAAAGCTTGATAATATTGGTTGGCAATATTAGCATCGTGAACAATAAGCGTATTTTCATCATTTTTAGTTTCTGCAGAGGTACTCCAATTATGAGAGCCAGTAAGCACAAGAGGATCAGAAGCACTATTAAAATTATCTACTACCATGAATTTGTGGTGCATAATTCCAGATGCCGTATCAATAACTGCATGATTAGGCGATAAACCTGCTTGCAAATTGGAAATCTGATTGCTCAACGGATTGCTGCTATCAACTATAACATTGCAGTTTGTAATTCCGCTTGAAAATTTATTTAATATTGCAGTGCAAACATCACTTCTAGTGAAATTCATTACTGCTACTTCTAAATCAGTATTTGCAGAATTTACCGCTGCAATTATTTTCGAATTAGTTCCATCTGAAGGACTAAAATAACATTCTACAACACTTCCGCCAATAACAAAATTATGGGGTGTATTATCGGTTTTGTATTGCCCAAATTTTGAATTATTAGAATCGGGAGATGCAGTAGCACTTCCCCACATTTCTTCAAATTCTAATGTGTATGCAGCTGCTAGGGTTTGATCTTGAACAACTATCGCATTATTTTTATCTGGACCTTCAATTTGTGCAACAGTCCAATTTGTAGAACCTGTCCAAACATAAGAAAGAAACGGATTATTGCAAATGGCGTCAATTATTACAAATTTATTGTGCATAATGGAATAGGTAGATGAAGTTGGACTTGCCAATTTTGGAATAGCACTATTTAATAAAGGAATCATAACACTACTTGTGCCGCCATCATAAATAATTCTTACTTGAATCCCTCTTGCATAGGCCGCATTAATAGCATTTGCAATTCCTTCTGTTGCCGATGGGGAATATGAATTATAGATTGCGATATCTAATGTTGCCACACAATTATTTATATAACTAATTAGCATATCATCTAATGTGTCTGCCAAATTTACTGCGGCTTGTGTTTGACTAAAACTGGTATCTACCGCATGATTAAAATACACATTTATGGCTCCACTTGATGCTGATTTTGAAGCTATGGTAACGCTTGAAGTTTGTTTTTTAGCTTCCTTTAAAGTGTATTCAATTTTGAAAAATTGAGAAGGTTTTACCGAATTAATAATAAAAAAATCGGGATTGGATGTTTTTTCAAGTACTACTTCTTTATTTGAAAATACATCGGTAACTTTGATTGAACTTGGAGATTTTGCTTTATTAAAATCAAGTTCTAATCTATTTGAAAAATAGTGAACTGTAAAATCTTTTTCAGCAACACTTTCCTGTGCAAACACAGAAAACATTGAAAATAGAAAAAAGATTAAGATAGATAAGGGGTAATATCTAATCATTTTTTTTTGTAAAAATATGAAATTATAAGTGTTTTCTTATAAAATTATAGTTTTATAAAATAAAGTCAACTCACTTGTTGAACTTTCGTCCTTTCCAGTTAAAGCTGCCAAAAAGCGAATAGATTCCAACAAAGGAAGAGAAAATGGGATAAAATAGGCTGCTTGCCAGCGGCGGAATTAAGGCCTTATTTCTTAAATAGCGATTTGTTTTATACAGTAATAGATAATCAACGCCATATTTAAGAATCAATGCCATAGCAAAAAGCCTTAAATCGAATTTACCAAAGTACCAAAGGCCAAAAGAAACTACCAAAGATACATTCATGGCTAATACAATTACTGCAAGTAATTTGGGATAATTTGTTTGGTAATTTGATGTTTTGCTTGCCCATCGAACCCGCTGCATAAAGAGCTCATAAAAGTCGTTAATGGGTTTGGTTTTTACAATGAAATCTTCATTCTTGAGGTAGCAAACTTTATCTTTAGTATAGGCAATGGCTTTTTGCAAAAGCAATACATCATCTCCACTTGCAGTGTTGTTTATTCCACTAAATCCGCCAATCTCTTGAAATAAATTTTTGGTATATGCAAAGTTGGCCCCGTTACACATAAATGGTTTTCCTAATCCAAAACTTCCAATAGTAGTTCCTTGAAGGCTCATTAAATCAAGTTGTTGAAAATGATGAAACCAATTGTTTTTAGTTTTGTATACCACTGCACCAACCACCATTTCGGGTTGCTTGTTTTGTATAAAATTATCTAATGTTTGAAGCCAATTTTTTGGAACTATACAATCGGCATCAGTAGTTATAATCCATTTGTTTTTTACTATAGGAATTGCTCTAGAAATGGCATCTTTTTTTGGGGAATTAGATAATCGTAAATTTTCTAAAAGGGTAGATTCAATTAAGCCATTTGCCAAGCGCCAGTTGATACATATTCTTTCTGAAGCATCGGTTGAGAAGTCATCCACCAAAATAATTTCAAGCAATTCAACGGGATAATTAAGATTTGAAATCGATTTTAAAAGCTTGGGCAAGTTCTTCTCTTCATTTCTAAAAGGTACAATTATAGAGAAAGCGGTAATGGGCTTTTTTTCGGTTTTTTCATAGGATTCTAATTTGTTGAAACCATAAATTAATTGGGCTATGAATAGGATATATAGAGACAAAATAAAAAATAAAACGAGTGTCATGGGACTATAATTTAGAGCTATTTATTTTAAAAATTAACACATAATAACTTCCAATGACAACGGGTAAAACAACATTTAAAAACCACATTAAAGTGGTTACAAAAACGGTTACCCATTCGTTCACGCCTAATTTCCCAAAAAAATAAACGGCCAAACTTCCTTTTAGGGCAAAGTCTAAAAACTGAAAACTCGGAATTATAGAAGCCAGTAAATAAACTGTCGTAATGGTTGCCATTAATGTTAGATAAGGCAAATTAACATCAAAAGCTACAAACAAAAAATAATATTGATGGGAAAAAACTAAATAACGGCACAAGCCCAAAAGGATATTTTTATGATGTATTTTTTTTGGAATTGCATTTATTCTTGAAATGAAATTTTCAATGGAATGTCCTTGAATTAAAATGCGTTTGGTAAAAAAAGAAATCAAGATTACCACAACACAACTTAGAATTAGCAAAATGCTCCAATAATAATAGCCTAGCATTACCATTCCAATTAATCCGAAAAGGCCGGTAACAAGCACTTGAATTCCGTTACAAATTAGATTTAGAAATACGATTTTTTTCGCATCTTTTTTTTCAAAATACAAAGCCTTTCCAACATATTCACCCACGCCAACCGGAGTAAAAACGCCCAATGTTAAAGCGGCGAGCACTTGTTTGGTTGCCTCCAATTTAGAAATTACTTGAACTTCTTGAGCTAGATTTTGCCATTTTAAAATTTCAAAATAACGATTCCAAAAACTTAAAAACAAGAGAAAAGAAATTCCTGCAACCGATTGATTTTTTCGGAATAAAACCAAAAATTTATCCCAATCTAGCTGGGTGTTATTGGCTAATTGATGATAAATAAAATAAAAAGCCGCAATTACAATCAAAAGTTTGATTATAAAAACACCGAATTGCTTAGTTTTGTGTGGAATTGAAATCATTGTTGCAAAGAAACAGAAAACTTTGAATTGATTTCTAAAACTTGAAACTTATTAATTGGCAAACGAACGCATCATATTAGGAATTGACCCCGGAACCACAATAATGGGATTTGGCTTGATTAGGGTTGTAAATAAAAAAATGGAATTTATTCAGTTGAATGAATTGATTTTGAGTAAATACGACAACCATTACCAAAAGCTGAAAGTCATTTTTGAGCGAACTATAGAGCTGATTGATACACATCACCCCGATGAAAT
>CAMCBB010000059.1 GCA_945872875.1 Flavobacterium psychrophilum | reverse complement strand
ACAAAGTTTGTTGCTTAGCCCTGATTGAAGCTAGTATCCTTTGTTGTTTTTCTTAAAACAATAAAGATACTGCGTAAAGCAGGAAAAGGCATTGCAAAGTAACAAAAAAGTTTTGCTTCTAAAAACAAAAAAATAAGCTATCTGAAATTTTATTCGGATAGCTTATTAATTATTTTAAATTAAAGGTTTTTAACTATTTTGAGCCTTAAATTCTTTTAGTTTTTGAGTTAATCGAGGCACAATATCAAAAGCATCGCCTACAATTCCGTAGTCGGCAACTTTAAAGAAAGGCGCTTCTGGATCGGTATTGATAACTAATTTTACTTTAGAGGAGTTGATTCCGGCAATGTGTTGAATTGCTCCGGATATTCCGATTGCAATGTATAAATTGGTTGCCACTGGTTTTCCTGTTTGTCCAACGTGCTCACTGTGAGGGCGCCATCCAATGTCAGAAACTGGTTTAGAACAAGCGGTTGCAGCACCAAGTACTGAAGCTAATTCTTCAAGCATTCCCCAATTTTCTGGACCTTTCATTCCGCGTCCACCAGAAACTACTACATCGGCATCGGCGATGGTAACTTTTCCTGATGATTTTTCTACAGATTCTACTTTTACAGAAAAATCAGCATCGTTCAAGCTTGGAGCAAAATCTTCTTCAGATGATGAATTAGCATTTTCTACCAATCCGAAAGAATTTTTACTTATTGCAAGCACTTTAATATCGGTTGCAATTTCGGTAATGTTGAATGCTTTATTTGAAAAAGCAGTTCTTTTTACTTGAAACGGACTTGTAGAAATTGGTAAGCCAACTACGTTGCTGGCTAATCCTGCTTCTAGACCAATAGAAACTAAAGGAGCTAAGTACAAACTATCTGTTGTAGAAGAAAGAACCACAACTTTAGAACCTTCTTTTTGTGCAGCTTGTTTAAGCACATCAGCATATGCTTTTGCGTTAAAATTGGCTAATTTATCGTTGTTTACTTTTAATACTTTAGCAACTCCATATTTAGATAATTCTGAAGCATCACCGCAATTTATGGTTACCGCTGTAACAGATGTTCCTAGTGAATCGGCCACTTTTTTTGCGTAAGAAGCTAATTCAAAAGCTACTTTTTTGATTTTGCCTTCAGATGATTCTGCGTATATTAATATTGACATTTTATATTATTTTAAATGTTGAATTAAAAATTTGAAATTAAATAACTTTTGCTTCGTTATGCAAAGCATTTACCAATCCGTCTATATCGTCTGCTGAGAATAATTTCACTGCAGATTTAGCAGCAGGTTTTTCAAATTTTACGATTTTAGTTTGATTGCCAGCTCCAACAGGCTCTAAAATAGTAAGTACTTTAGTTCTTGCTGTCATAATTCCACGCATATTTGGAATACGCAAATCTTTCTCTTCAACTAATCCTTTTTGTCCTCCAATAATTAAAGGAAGGCTAGCCGAAATAATTTCTTTACCACCATCAATTTCTCTAGCTGTTTTGGCAGAATTTCCATCAATTGTGATTTCAGTACATGAATTTACAAAGTTATAGTTTAGTAATCCTGCTAACATTCCAGGAACCATTCCTCCATTGTAATCTAACGATTCTTTACCACAAATTACTAAATCGTATCCACCTGTTTTAATTACTTCTGCTAATTGTTTGGCAACAAAAAAACCGTCAGTTGGATTTGCATTTACACGAATTGCTTCGTTTGCACCTATTGCTAAAGCTTTTCTTAATGTTGGTTCCGTATCGGCTCCGCCAACATTAACCACAGTTACTGTTGCTCCTTGTTGTTCTTGAAACCAAATTGCTCTGGTTAAACCAAATTCATCATTTGGGTTAATTACATATTGTACGCCATTGGTATCAAATTCAGAATCGCCATTTACAAAGTTGATTTTGGATGTAGTATCGGGTACATGACTTATGCAAACTAATATTTTCATGGTATAAATTTTATTTTTTTCTGACCGTAAAAGTATAAAATATATTTCTATTTTTAATATGCGTGCATAATAAAAAAAATAATTTTATCCCTATTATATCGATTTCGCTGAAGATAGAAACAAACCTTTGAACAAAAGAATTTATAAAGTGCTAATTTGTATTGATATAATTTAGGTTTAATATGTTTTTTTATCATATAAAATTTTTACTTTTGCTATCCAAATTTGACATTTAGAAATTCTACATATGAGAACAATACAATTTAGAGAAGCTATTGCTGAAGCGATGAGTGAAGAAATGCGTCGCGATGAATCTGTTTATTTAATGGGAGAAGAAGTTGCCGAATACAATGGTGCTTACAAAGCGTCCAAAGGAATGTTGGATGAATTTGGACCAAAACGTGTTATTGATACTCCAATTGCTGAGTTAGGTTTTGCCGGAATTGCGGTGGGATCTGCAATGAATGGATGTCGTCCTATTGTAGAATATATGACCTTCAACTTTTCGTTAGTTGGTATCGATCAAATTATAAATAATGCGGCTAAAATGCGACAAATGTCTGCGGGACAATTTCCAATGCCAATGGTGTTTCGTGGCCCTACTGCTTCTGCAGGACAATTAGGAGCTACACACTCGCAAGCATTTGAAAACTGGTTTGCAAATACTCCAGGGTTAAAAGTGGTGGTACCTTCTACGGTTTATGATGCTAAAGGATTATTAAAAGCTGCTATTAGAGATAACGATCCAGTTATTTTCATGGAATCAGAACAAATGTATGGTGATAAAGGTGAAGTTCCAGAAGGAGAATACATTATTCCACTTGGTGTTGCCGATATAAAAAGAGAAGGTAACGATGTTACTATTGTTTCATTTGGTAAAATCATTAAAGAAGCTTTTATTGCTGCAGATGAATTAGAAAAAGAAGGTATTTCTTGTGAAATCATCGATTTAAGAACGGTTCGTCCAATGGATTATGATGCAATTATTAATTCAGTTAAGAAAACAAATCGTTTAGTTGTTCTTGAAGAAGCTTGGCCATTTGCAAGTGTAGCATCAGAAATTACTTACATGGTTCAAGAAAAAGCATTTGATTACTTAGATGCACCGGTACAAAGGATAACAACTGCCGATACTCCAGCACCTTATTCTCCAACATTGTTAAAAGAATGGTTACCAAATGCATCCGATGTTGTAAAAGCAGTAAAAAAAGTAATGTATAAATAATATTAAACTATTATATTTGGAGCTTCATCAGAGAAATTTTGATGAAGCTTTTTTTATTAATTTATTTAGGATGTTTCAAAAAATTACTTGCCTTTTATTGTTTTGTATTTCTTCTTTATTATTTTCTCAAACTAAAATAAGTGGTATTGTAGTTGATAAAAAAAACAAGCCAATTTCCTATGCGAGTTTGGTTTTTAAAGGTTCAAATGAAGGAACGCTAAGTGATGAAAACGGTAAGTTTTATTTAGAATCCAAAAATACATACACTGTTTTGAAAGTTGCTTTCGCAGGATATACCTCGAAAGATGTAGCTCTTTCAAAATCGGTAAACTACAATTTGAAAGTGATTATGGATGGAGAGATTGTCTTAAAAGATGTAGTGATTTATAAAGGCAAAACTTCAAAAAAGAACAATCCAGCATTAGTAATACTCAGAAAAATTTGGGAGCGAAAAAGAAAAAATGGTCTCCGAATTTTCGATCAATATCAGTATGAAAAATACGAAAAGATCGAATTCGACTTAAATACTATTGATAGTGCATTTATGAAAAGCAAGGTATTTAAAGGAATGGAATTTATCTTTAATAAGCTTGACACTTCCAAAGTAACCGGAAAAACTTATTTACCAATATTTATAAATGAATCTTTATATGATGTTTATGGAGATAATAAGATAAATAAAGAAAAATCCATATTAAAAGCAAATAAAAATTCGGGATTAGGGAATGGAGAAGGAGTAAATAATTTCATGAAGGATTTGTACAATGACTACAATATCTATAATAATCATCTAACTTTTTTTGACAAAAGTTTCACGAGTCCACTTTCTACAACGGGTATAGATGTTTATAATTATGTGTTAAGAGACAGTTCCTACATTGATAATAAATGGTGTTATAATATTGAATTTTACCCTCGGCGCAAAAACGAGCTTACCTTTAAAGGAGATTTTTGGGTAAACGATACCACATTTGCAATTAAAACAATTAATATGGCAGTTTCCAAAAGCGCCAATATTAACTGGATTAAAGACATTTTTATTGAACAAGAATTCGAAGTTCAGAACGATTCGGTATTTTTATTAACTCGTGATTATATAATGTCTGATTTTTCATTTAGTAAAAAAGAGGAGTCAAAAGGGGTATACGGGAAGCGAACTACTTTAGCCCGAAATCATAAATTTAACGAGCCTAAACCTGATAAATTCTATAGAGAAGAAGTGAATTTTTTAGATAATTCTGTATTCAAAAAAGATAATGATTACTGGGAAAAAAACCGATTCGAAAAATTAAACAAGGATGAGGTTGGTGTTTATAAAATGATAGATACCTTAAAAAAGTTACCTAAATTTAAGCAAATGTACAATCTAGTTTCTATTTTAGGAAGTGGATATATTAATTATGATTGGTTTGATTATGGCCCTATTCTTTCAACTGTAGGTTATAATGAGGTAGAAGGATTTCGTTTAAGAGTAGGAGGTAGAACCTATTTTGGACATAATGATAAATGGCGCGTTCAAGGTTATACTGCTTATGGATTTACTGACAATAAAATTAAATATGGAATTTCTGGTAAATGGATGTTAGAACCTAAAAATAGGGTAATTATTTCTGGCGGTAATCGAAGAGATGTTGAACAAATAGGAGCAAGTTTAATGGGTTCAAATGATGTTTTAGGAAGAAGTTTCGCATCTTCAAGTCTCTTTAGTTTTGGCGCTAATGGAAAACTAACCAATGTTAATTTTTCTAATTTATCAATTGAAATTGAGCCAATAAAAAATTTAATTTTTGAATCTAGTATTTCCCATAAAATATTAGAATCAGCATCGCCATCGTTTAGTTTAGATTATTTTACAGATGACACCTATACTACGACTCAAAGTTCGGTCACACAATCAGAAATTGGTTTTCAAATAGAATATACGCCAAATAAAAAAACTTCGGGCTACGGAGTGGAGCGATCCATTGTTGACAGCCCATATAGTAGGGTGTTTTTTAATTTTAGCCAAGGAATTAAAGGGCTATTTAACAGTGATTTTGATTACAGTAAAGTACAATTATTTTATAAACAACCTATTTTAATTGGTCCATTAGGAAGAACCAATTTAACACTCGAATTAGGTCAAACTTTTGGAAAAATTCCGTTAGGATTGATGAGTATCATACCAGGAAACCAAACCATATTCATGATTAAAAATACGTTTAATAATCTAAATTTTTATGAGTTTGTGTCCGACAGATATGCTACGATTCAGTGGGAGCACAATTTTCAAGGAAGACTACTCTCTAGAATTCCGTTTATGAGAGATTTAAATTGGAGGGAAATAATTGGTGTAAAATCAGTTTATGGTGAAATTTCAAATGAAAATAAACTACTTAATGCCACGGGACTAATTTATAAAGCTCCTACAAATCCGTATTGGGAATATAGTTTTGGGATTGGAAATATTTTTAAAGTATTGAGAATTGACGCTAACTTTAGAGGTAATTATAGAAATATTCCTGAAACAAATAATTTTACCATTAAAGCACAAATAGGATTTTATTTTTAGAACTATATAAAATTAGCATTTTTTTTACCAGTAAAATTGCACAATTTGCATTAGTTCTTAAAAATTTGTTATTTTTGCACCCGATAAAATTTATAACAAATATTTTAAATTTATGGAATCATTGATGATTTATGTGCCTATCGTAATGGCATTAATTGGATTAGCTTTTATGGCAATCAAAAGATCTTGGGTTTTAAAACAAGATGCTGGGGATGGAAAAATGAAAGAAATTTCAGATTACATCTACGAAGGTGCCTTAGCTTTTCTTAAAGCAGAGTACAAATTATTGGCAATTTTTGTTGTTGTAGCAAGTATCGTTTTAGCTGGAATTACTTTTATTCCTGGTGTTAAAACAGATATATTAATTGTTGTGGCATTCGTTTTCGGAGCATTTTTCTCAGCACTTGCTGGAAACATGGGGATGAAAATTGCAACCAAAACTAATGTTAGAACTACGCAAGCAGCTCGTACAAGTTTACCTCAAGCATTAAAAGTTTCATTTGGTGGTGGTACTGTAATGGGTCTTGGTGTTGCTGGTTTAGCTGTATTAGGTTTAACTGGATTTTTTATTGTTTTCTATACCATATTTATGGGTGGAGCTTGGACTAATGGTGAAGATATGACCAAAGTTCTTGAGACACTTGCAGGATTCTCTCTTGGAGCAGAATCTATTGCATTATTTGCTCGTGTTGGTGGAGGTATTTATACTAAAGCTGCCGATGTAGGTGCTGACTTAGTAGGTAAAGTAGAAGCGGGTATTCCTGAGGATGATCCTAGAAACCCTGCTACAATTGCAGATAACGTTGGAGATAACGTAGGCGATGTTGCAGGTATGGGTGCCGATTTATTTGGTTCTTATGTTGCTACCGTTCTTGCTGCAATGGTATTAGGTAACTACGTAATTAAAGATATGGGTGGTAAAATCGAAGACGCTTTTGGTGGAATCGGACCAATTTTATTACCAATGGCTATTGCTGGTTTCGGAATTTTATTTTCTATTATCGGAACCATGTTAGTGAAAATTAACAGTGATGATGCTAAAGAAGCTCAAGTTCAAAAAGCATTAAATATTGGTAACTGGGTATCTATTGTTTTAACAGCTGTTGCTTGTTATTTCTTAGTAGACTTAATGTTGCCAGAAGTAATGACAATGGAATTCTTTGGAGAAGGAGCACAAAAGATTTCTTCAATGCGTGTTTTCTATGCTACATTAATCGGATTAGTAGTTGGTGGAGCTATTTCATCAGTAACTGAATATTATACAGGTTTAGGTACAAAACCAGTTTTGGCAATTGTACAAAAATCTTCAACAGGAGCAGGAACTAACGTAATCGCTGGTTTAGCTACAGGTATGATTTCTACATTCCCTACAGTATTGTTATTTGCAGGTGCTATTTGGGCATCGTATGCATTAGCTGGTTTCTATGGAGTGGCTTTAGCTGCTTCGGCAATGATGGCTACAACTGCTATGCAATTAGCTATTGATGCATTCGGACCAATTTCTGATAATGCTGGTGGTATTGCTGAAATGAGTGAATTACCAAAAGAAGTTCGTACTCGTACCGACATCTTGGATTCAGTTGGTAACACAACTGCTGCAACTGGAAAAGGTTTCGCTATCGCTTCTGCTGCATTAACTTCATTAGCATTATTTGCTGCTTATGTTACTTTTACAGGAATTGATGGTATCAATATCTTCAAAGCTCCAGTATTAGCAATGTTATTTGTTGGAGGTATGATTCCAGTTGTTTTCTCTGCATTAGCAATGAACTCTGTAGGTAAAGCTGCAATGGATATGGTGTATGAAGTGCGTCGTCAGTTCAAAGAAATTCCAGGAATTATGGAAGGAACTGGCAAACCAGAATATGGTAAATGTGTTGAAATTTCTACTAAAGCTGCTTTAAGAGAAATGATGTTGCCAGGAGTTATGACAATTGGTTTCCCAATTGCAATTGTATTATTAGGTAAATTAGTTTACGGAGATAACAACCAATTAATAGCTGAAATGTTAGGTGGATATATGGCTGGAGTTACTGTTTCAGGTGTACTTTGGGCTGTGTTCCAAAACAATGCTGGTGGTGCTTGGGATAATGCTAAAAAATCATTCGAAGCGGGTGTTGAAATTAACGGCGAAATGACTTTCAAAGGTTCAGATGCGCACAAAGCAGCAGTTACTGGAGACACAGTTGGAGATCCATTTAAAGATACTTCAGGTCCATCTATGAACATCTTAATCAAATTAACTTGTTTAATTGGATTAGTAATTGCTCCTATTTTAGGAAATGGTTCTTCATCTGAAGGAAAAGAAATGAAATGCGTTATCGAAATGAATTCTTCATGTTCTGAAGAAAACATTATCGGTAAATGTGATATGAGCAAATGCGCTACGATGACTAAAGACGAATGTGCAGCAATGTGCGATAGTCTTAAATGCTCACCAGAAGAAAAAGAAATGTGTTTATCTCACTATGATGCAAACGGTAAATTCGTTGCTCCAAAAGAGTGTGATGAAAAAGAAGGTGAGTCTTCATGTTGTGCAAAAACAGAAGATAAAAAGGTTAAAGTAATTTTAGTAAATGAAAAAGGAAGTGCTAAAGCTACTGTAATTACTACCGAAAAAGGTAAAGCTACCACTCAAGTTTTCGAAGGATCTATTGATGAGGTGAAAGCTAAAGTTGAGTCAATGAAGTAATCTTCAATACCAATATACTTTTAAATGCCTCACTGTGTGAGGCATTTTTTTTGTACCATCTATATTAAATCTATCCAATAAAATATTAATTCATAATTCTACAATACCCAATCTTTTATTATCTTTGAACGCTTAAAAAATATCCTATGCAACTTTCAGAACAAGAAATCATTAGAAGAGAAAAACTAGATGCATTGCGTGCTCTAGGAATCAATCCTTATCCAGCCAATTTATTTCCAGTAACGCATACTTCTAAGCAAGTAAAGGAAAGCTTTGAGGAGGGTAAGAAGGTTGTGCTTTCTGGACGATTGATGAGTGTGCGTGATCAAGGAAAAGCTTGTTTTGCTGAATTGCAGGATAGTGAAGGTAGAATGCAATTGTATCTTAACAGAGATGTGATTTGTTCTGGTGAAGATAAAACGATCTACAATCAAGTGTTTAAAAAATTAACCGATTTAGGAGATTTTATTGGGATTGAAGGCGAGTTGTTTACAACCCAAGTTGGTGCAAAATGTGTTCGTGTGGATGTATTTACATTTTTAAGTAAAACATTACGCCCATTGCCAATGCCTAAAACAGATGAAGACGGTAAAGTACACGATGCCTTTAATGATGCTGAGTTAAGATATAGAATGCGTTATGTAGATTTAGTTGTAAATCCGCAAGTGAAAGAAGTATTTATTAAAAGAACAAAGCTTTTTACTGCTATGCGTAATTATTTCAATGCAGCGGGTTATATGGAAGTTGAAACTCCCGTATTGCAATCTATAGCGGGTGGGGCAGCAGCACGACCTTTTATTACACATCACAATAGTTTGGATATTCCTTTGTATATGCGAATTGCAAATGAATTGTATTTGAAACGATTAATTGTAGGAGGATTTGACGGGGTATTTGAATTTTCTAAAAATTTCCGAAATGAAGGTATGGATCGAACCCACAATCCGGAATTTACAGCAATGGAAATATATGTAGCCTATAAAGACTACAATTGGATGATGGAGTTCACCGAAAACTTATTAGAGCATTGCGCTATGCAAGTTAACGGAACAACCGATGTGGTTTTTGGTGAAAATAAAGTTAGCTTCAAAGCTCCTTATGCTCGAGTTACCATGACCGATGCAATTAAAAACTTTACTGGGTTTGATATTTCTGGGAAAAGCGAAGCACAACTTTTTGAAGCTGCAAAAGGACTAGGAATTGATGTGGATGAAACCATGGGTAAAGGAAAATTAATTGATGAAATATTTGGTGCGAAATGCGAAGGAAATTTCATTCAACCCACATTTATTACTGATTATCCAAAAGAAATGTCGCCGTTGTGTAAAGAACACAGAGACAATCCTGACTTGACAGAACGCTTTGAATTAATGGTATGTGGAAAAGAAATTGCAAATGCCTATTCGGAATTAAATGATCCAATAGATCAAAGGGAGCGTTTTGAGGCGCAATTAAAGCTAGCTGAGCGTGGAGATGACGAAGCGACTCAATTTATCGATAACGATTTTCTAAGAGCCTTAGAATACGGTATGCCGCCAACATCTGGTTTAGGAATTGGAATGGATCGATTAATTATGTTCTTAACTAATAATGCATCCATTCAAGAAGTGCTGTTTTTTCCTCAAATGAGACCTGAAAAAAAACAAATAGAATTGTCTGAAGAGGAGAAAATAATTATAAACCTATTAAAAGCTGAAAATAATCAGTCTTTAGCGCAATTAAAAGAGCGTTCTGCTCTAAGCGGAAAGAAATGGGATGCTGCAATGAAAGGATTGTCTAAACTTGGATTGATTAAAGTTGTTATAGAAGGCGAATCGAAAACAGTAGAGTTAAAATCATAAATTTTTGATTTTTATATTATTTGTAAAAAAAAATATTAAATTAGCATCTTAAATAATCAACTAAAATAAAATTATGAAAAAAATTATTGCAATAGCAGCCTTATTTTTAGCATTTAATTTTAATGCAAATGCTCAAGTAGCATCAAAAGCAAAAGCTAAAACAGAAGCGATAACTCCAGAAAGTATCGTAAAAGATCATAATGCTTTAACTAAATTAGTTACCATGGACGAGAGTTTAAAGAAAGACATGATGACACTTTTAAACATGCGTATGGAAGCTGTAAACGCAGCTAGAGAAGAAGATAAAAAAGCAATCTTTGATAGATATGGATTGAAATTACTTGGAGGTTTTTCAAAAGAGCAATTAACGCAATTAAAATCTAATGTAGAGTTGTATACAAAATTGACTGAGTATTAATAAATATTCAAATAAATAAAAAAAGAGGTTGCTATTGCGACCTCTTTTTTTTTGCTTCCCTGAAAACTTTTATCGAGTCTTAAACTATTTTAGTTTTTTGAAGTCAAACATTCATAACATTAAAAAAATAGTAGTATGAAAAAATTATTTGTATTGGCATTGCTATTAGTTGGAACGTCAACTTTTGCACAGG
>CAMCBB010000058.1 GCA_945872875.1 Flavobacterium psychrophilum | reverse complement strand
TTAATTAAAGCCGAATCCAAAAGACTCGGCTTTCTTTCTTGCGGGATATCCAAAGCTGGTTTTCTCGAAGAAGAAGCCCCTCGATTGGAATCCTGGTTGAATAAAAACCACCACGGTCAAATGTCCTATATGGAAAACCATTTTGACCTAAGATTAAATCCAACTTTGTTGGTTGATGATTCCAAAAGTGTCATCTCTCTTTTGCTTAATTATTTTCCTTCACAAGAACAAAATACTGACAGTTATAAAATATCAAAATATGCCTATGGGCAAGATTACCATTTTGTAATTAAAGAAAAATTAAAGGAATTACTTCATACCATTCAATCGGAAATTGGGGCAGTTTCGGGTAGAGCTTTTGTCGATTCGGCTCCTGTTTTAGATAAAGCATGGGCAGCCAAATCAGGCTTGGGATGGATTGGTAAAAACAGTAATCTAATTTCTCAAAAAACAGGCTCTTTTTTCTTTATTGCCGAATTAATTATTGACCTCGAACTAGAATATGATCATGCCACTACGGATCATTGCGGAACCTGTACCGCTTGTATTGATTCGTGTCCTACCGAAGCAATTGTATCGCCTTATGTCGTTGATGGAAGTAAGTGTATTTCTTATTTTACGATTGAACTCAAAGACAATCTCCCACAAGAAATGAAGGGAAAATTTAACGACTGGATGTTTGGTTGTGATGTATGTCAAGATGTATGCCCATGGAATCGTTTTTCAAAACCCCATTCAGAGCCTTTGTTCAATCCCAACAAAGAATTGTTGTCTTTTACCAAAAAAGATTGGGAAGAAATCACCGAAGATACTTTCAATAAAGTGTTTAAAAATTCGGCAGTGAAACGCACTAAATTATCAGGCTTAAGCAGAAATATTAAGTTCTTAAAAGAGTAACTAATTCTTTAAATCTTTTATTCGCAATTGAACGGTTACCGTTCCCTTAAATTCATTTTCATCAATACAATAAACCGTGTCAAACGGTTTTTGATTTGAAATCTGATTTAGTTTGTTTCCCATAAAAAATGCAATTGCACCAAAGCCTTCCGAATTTTCTTGTTTCACAAATAATTTTAAATGCTCTTCTTCTTTTCCTAAAAGCTTTGGATACCCAGTGTCTTTTATGTTTTTAGTCAAAAAAACTGGAGTCATATTTTCGGGACCAAAAGGCTCAAACTGATTTAATACCCGAATTAATTTTGGTGAGATTTCAGATAAATTAATTTCGGCATCAATTTCAATTTCTGGAATAAGTAATTCAGAAGAAATAGTGTTACGAACTTCCTTTTCAAAAGCAGCTTTAAACGCTTCATAATTTTCTTCCTTCAAAGTCATTCCTGCAGCGTATTTATGTCCGCCAAATTGCTCCAAATGCATTGAACAAGCTTCAATTGCATTATATACATCAAAATCTTTTACCGATCGAGCCGAAGCGGCAAGTTTGTCACCACTTTTGGTAAAAACAATTGTTGGGCGGTAATAAGTTTCGGTTAATCGTGAAGCTACAATTCCGATTACCCCTTTATGCCAATTTTCTTGATAAATAACTGTAGTGAAATTCTCTTTTTCGTTATTGTCTTCAATTTGCGCAAGTGCTTCAACTGTTATTTGTTTGTCTAACCCTTTTCTATCCGAATTGTGTTGTTCAATTTCAGATGCAAATTGTTCCGCTTGATCCAAATCATATTCCGTTAATAGCGCAACGGCTTCATTCCCGTGTTTGATCCTTCCAGCAGCATTAATCCGCGGAGCGACAATAAAAACTACATCAGTTATGGTAAGTGATTTTTTATTTACATTTTGAATTAAGGCCTTAATTCCAGGTCTCGGATTCGAATTAATAACCTCTAAACCGTATTTAGCCAAGATTCTATTTTCTCCAGTAATAGGAACAATATCAGCAGCAATTGCAGTAGCAACCAAATCCAAATAAAGTACTAAATCTTCTAGCGTTTGGCCTCTTTTTGAAGCAAGAGCTTGAATTAATTTAAACCCAATTCCGCATCCGCAAAGTTCATCATAGGGGTACGAACAATCATTCCTTTTAGGATCTAAAATAGCAACCGCTTTAGGTAATTCATCTCCAGGGCGGTGGTGATCGCAAATGATAAAATCAATATTTTTAGCATTGGCATACGCAATATGATCGATCGATTTTATTCCGCAATCCAAGGCGATGATTAAAGTAAATTCGTTGTCTTCGGCAAAATCAATTCCGTTATAAGAAATGCCATAACCTTCGTCGTATCTATCGGGGATGTAGGTGGCAACATTGGGATAATAACTTTTCAAATAACTCGAAACCAAGGAAACGGCAGTGGTTCCATCTACATCGTAATCTCCAAATACCAAGATATTTTCTCCCTTAAGAATCGCTTCTTCAATACGAACCACCGCTTTATCCATGTCTTTCATAAGAAACGGATCGTGCAAATCGGTTAACGAAGGACGAAAAAATGCTTTGGCCTGATCATAGGTTTCCACACCTCTTTGAACCAAAAGGGTTGCAATAAGCGCATCTACTTGAAGTTCGTTTTGTAGCTTTTGAACTTTCTCTTTTTCGGGCTTTGATTTTAAGGTCCACCGCATAAGTATGGATTAAAGATTACTTTGCATTCTTGCCGCCAACTACGGCAACAATTTCTCCTTTTGGAGGTTTTGCTTCAAAGTGTTTTAGCACTTCTGTAGCAGTACCACGAACTGTTTCTTCATGTAATTTAGACAATTCTCTGGAGATAGACACCGGTCTATCTGAGCCAAAATACTGAACGAATTCGGTTAAGGTTTTAACTAATTTATGTGGGGAAACATAAAAAATCATGGTTCTTGTTTCTTCGGCTAAAGCCAAATAACGCGTTTGTCTTCCTTTTTTTTCGGGCAAAAATCCCTCAAATATAAAGCGATCGTTGGGTAAACCACTATTTACTAATGCAGGTACAAATGCTGTTGCGCCAGGCAAACAATCGACTTCAATATTATTTTCAACACAAGCACGAGTTAATAAAAATCCGGGATCCGAAATTGCGGGCGTCCCTGCATCGCTAATTAAAGCTATAGTTTCACCGCCTTTTAATCGTGCAATTAAATTCTCCACCGTCTTGTGTTCGTTATGCATGTGGTGGCTATGCATATGAGTAGCAATTTCGAAATGTTTTAGCAATTTACCGCTTGTTCGGGTATCTTCTGCTAAAATCAAGTCGGCTTCTTTTAGAACTTTTACCGCTCTAAAAGTCATGTCTTCAAGATTTCCAATGGGTGTTGGAACAATATAAAGTTTTGACATTTAGTTAAATTTGTTCTTCACAATTTCCATAAATCGCTCCGCATATTCTTCGCTTCCAACCCAATTATCGTAATCGGGTTTAATAATTTCTTCAATAAAATCAACCGCTTCTTCTTTGGTTGTAAACGAATTTAATTGCGATAATACACGGTTGTAATCTTCGGTGCTGTCGTCAAATAAATGCTTAACAAAAGCAATTCTGTCGTTCATTCCAATGTTTATTGCTTTCGAATGTTGGTCGTTTAACGACAATGGTTTTTCTTCAATTACTTCTTTTAAAGAACTAGGAATTACCACATCATTAGGTTTAACAAATTCAGGTTCGTTAAAACTTTCTCCTAATAAATCTTCAAATGAGATTTGTCTTGATTCTATTTTATTTGACTCTACTGTTTTAGTTTCTGGCTCAAATAGCTCTTCATCCTCAACCTCCTCTTCATCTTCCTCTTTTTCAAAGGTGTCTTCTAATTCAAATATTGGCTCAAAATGGATCGCATTTTCAAATTCTTCTTCATCCTCTTCATCTTCTTCACTGTCGTCCTCATCTTCATCCTCATCTTCATCCTGATCTTCATCCTCATTTTCGTCCTCCTCTTCCTCGTCCACATCTACATCCTCTTCACTTTCGTCTTCATCTTCCTCATTTTCATCCTCTTCAGCTTCTTCACTTTCATCCTCCTCTTCCTCATCTATAATTTCCTCGTCAGCTACTTCACCCTCCTCTTCAATAGCTTCCTCTACTTCTTGTGCTGCAACAATAACTTCCTCAGCAGGAATTACTTTCACTTCTTCTTGAATAATTTCTTCAGCAGTTAATTTTTCTTCAATTTCTTCTTGTGAAATTTCCGATTTTACTTGCTCGTAGTTATCGCCATAAAATTTTAAAACAGCTAAAGTTTCATATAATTTTCTAGTTTCTAAATACAATTGGTCTACCTCCGATTTATTTTTTAATTTTAATATACGGTGCGCAATACTTATTAATTCGGATTCTAATCTTTTTTTCATGACTTTTGAAATTTGGGTAACTAGCTATTTTAGTGTATTTTTATAAAACTTTATTTTGTTAAGGAAAGAAACAACCTTAATAAATATTTTCTACATTTGAATCGTCGTAAATATATAAAATATTTAGGGCGTTTGTTTCATACAAAGTAATAAAAACAATTCCTTTTTTAAGGTCTAAATTTACAAAATGTTTCTAGAAAATACCGTAAATCATAAAGAACAATTTGGCTGGATAGAAGTTATCTGTGGTTCTATGTTTTCTGGAAAGACTGAAGAACTCATCCGCAGGTTGCGCAGAGCGCAATTTGCCCAACAAAAAGTAGAAATATTTAAACCTGCTATTGATGTTCGTTATGATGAAGAAATGGTAGTTTCGCATAATAAAAATGAGATTCGTTCCACTCCAGTTCCTGCTGCTGCTAATATTGCTATTTTGGCACAAGGTTGTGATGTAGTAGGTATTGATGAAGCACAGTTTTTTGACGATGAAATTGTAAAAATTTGTAATGATTTAGCCAATTCGGGTGTGCGTGTAATTGTTGCTGGATTGGATATGGATTTTAAAGGAAACCCTTTTGGGCCAATGCCCGCATTAATGGCAACAGCCGAATATGTTACTAAAGTGCATGCCGTTTGTACCCGCACCGGGAATTTAGCAAATTATAGTTTTAGAAAATCCGACAGTAATAATCTAGTCCTTTTGGGTGAAACCGAAGAATACGAACCGCTTAGTCGCGGGGCCTATTTTAGAGCCATGCGTGACAATATGGAAGTAAACGATCCGGAGCAATTATCTGGAGAATAAAAAAATAAAATTTGACGCTATCCATTCGAAATATCATTCCAATTCTTAAAGCCAAATTTATTGGCAAAAACGAAGTGGCAATTATTGATTCTATTTCTATAGATAGTCGGTCGTTGCAAAACAGCAGCAGCACCTTATATTTTGCTTTACTTGGTCCAAATCATGACGGGCATCATTATGTAGCCGAGTTGTTAGAGCAGGGAGTCACCAATTTTGTAGTGACTTACATTCCTTCTAATCTTCAAGGGAAAGCCAATTTTTTCGTGGTTGAAAATACGCTTCAAGCTCTGCAAACTTTTGCAGCTGCCTATCGAAGTGATTTTGATTTTCCGGTTATTGGAATTACAGGAAGCAACGGGAAAACCATCATCAAAGAATGGTTGAACTTTTTATTAAGTCCCGATTATAATATTATTCGTTCGCCAAAAAGTTACAACTCTCAAGTTGGGGTGCCACTTTCAGTTTTGGGGATTAACGAAAAGCACAATCTCGGCATTTTTGAAGCAGGAATTTCTACTACCAATGAAATGGAAAACCTACAACGAATTATAAAACCAACCATAGGAATATTTTCAAACATTGGTTCGGCTCACGACGAAGGTTTTCATGATGCCGGAGAAAAAATAAAAGAAAAATTAAAACTATTTAGTTCGGTTGATGTACTAATTATGAACAAAAACCGCACCATTGAAGCCTTTCTAAATCCAAAAATAAAAACATTCACTTGGAGTTCCGACATTGGCAAAGCCGATGTTTTTGTAATTGCCAAAGAAAGCCCCGACAAAACCGAGCTCAAAATAACCTATCAAAAACTTTGTTTTACAATTACCATTCCATTTGCAGATCAAGCTTCTATTGAAAATGCATTGCAATGTTTGATGGTAATGTTGTATTTTAATTACGATCAAGATATCATTCAGCAGCGCATGTTGCAATTGTATCCGGTTGAAATGCGATTGAAAGTAAAAAACGGAAGCAACAATACCACTCTTATTGACGACAGTTACAGCTCGGATTTTCAGTCGTTAAAAATAGCTTTGGACTTTTTAGAAAGTCAAAAGCAATTCAAAAAGAAAACACTTATTTTATCGGATATTTTTCAAAGCGGATTGGTTACCGAAGAATTGTATTCACAAGTTTCTCATTTAATTGTTTCCAACAAAATTAACCGAGTGATTGCCATCGGCAAAACCATTTCGGGATATAAAAGTAAGTTTCCAAATTGCCTTGCATTCGAATCAACTGAGAAATTTCTTGCCGCTATTGATACGATTCCTTTTGAAAACGAAACAATATTAATTAAAGGAGCTCGTCACTTTTCATTTGAAGAAATCGTAGCTTATCTCGAAGAGAAAACGCACGAAACGGTACTCGAAATTAACCTGAATGCCATTAGTCATAATTTGAATTTTTATAAATCTAAATTAAATCCAGAAACCAAATTAATGGTAATGGTTAAAGCTTTTGGTTATGGAAACGGCGGATTTGAAATTGCAAAATTGTTATCGCACCACAAGGTAGATTATCTTGGTGTGGCTTTCGCCGATGAAGGAATAGCACTGAGAACTGCAGGAATCAGTTTGCCAATTATGGTAATGAATCCTGAAAGCACAAGTTTTTCTTCAATTATTCAGCACCAGCTAGAGCCCGAAATTTATTCTATTAAAGGACTAACGGCGTTCTTAAAAATTGCCGAACAAAAGAAACTTAAGAATTTTCCAATTCATATAAAATTGGATACCGGAATGCACCGATTGGGATTTGAAGAAGAAAATGTACCGGAGTTAATCTCGAAATTAAAAGAAAACAACACTGTTGAAGTAAAAAGTATTTTATCGCACTTGGCCGCAAGTGACGACATGAAACATATTGATTTTACGCTTTCGCAAATTAAATTATTTGAAAAATTAGCTTCTGCAATTAGCAAAGAATTAAACATAAAACCAATTCTACATACTTTAAATACTTCTGGAATTTCTAATTTTCCACAAGCGCAATTGGATATGGTTCGTTTAGGAATAGGGCTTTACGGAGTTTCTAACGACGAAGACGAGCAAAAATTATTGGAAAATGTAGGAACTCTAAAATCTATTATATCCCAAATTAGAACCATCCAAGCCGGAGAAAGTGTGGGCTACAGCAGGCGATTTATAGCAGACAAGCCTACCAAAATTGCCACCATTCCGATAGGTTATGCCGACGGAATTTCCCGTCATTGGGGGAATGGAGTGGGTTATGTGCTAATAAAAAACAAAAAAGCACCTATTGTGGGCAGCATTTGTATGGACATGTTGATGGTTGATGTTTCGGAAATTGATTGTAAAGAAGGATCCGAAGTGATCCTATTTGGAGAAAACCTTAGTGTGTCTTTTATGGCAAATCAACTAACTACGATACCCTACGAAATCATGACAAGCATCTCTCAAAGGGTAAAAAGGGTATTTTGTCGAGAATAATTACAAATTTCATTTATTGGTTCAATTTTTTTTATATTTGAGTAACATATAGTATTAACCAAATAAAAAAAGAATTATGTTAAAAGAATTCAAGAATTTTATCATGACGGGCAATGTTGTAGAATTTGCAGTTGCTGTTATCATGGCGGGAGCGATTGGCGCGGTTGTCATTGGATTTGTTGGTGACATTATCATGCCGGTTGTAGGTCATTTTTCTGGCGGAATGGATTTTTCGTCTATGGCTTACACGCTAGATGAAGCCAGCAAAAAAGCAGATGGCACAGTAATTCCTGCAAATGTGATTGCACTTGGTAAATGGATTAACACTATTATTAGTTTACTAGTGGTTGGATTTGTGATGTTTCTCATCGTTAAATCGTACAACAAAATGAAAAAACCTGAAGTAGTTGCTGCTGCCGCAGGACCTTCACAAGAAGAATTGCTAACCCAAATTAGAGATTTATTAAAAAAATAATAAAGCTACTACCCTAAATAAAACCTACTAAATACGGCCTCCAATTGGAGGCCGTTTTAGTTGCTGTTTTAATTGCAATTATTCCAATCCGTATTCTAATCTCACGGTGATTCGAGCCGTTTTATTTTTGCTGTGAATATCATTAATTCCGCCATAACTGTCTTCCTCAGTAGATCCTTGTCCCGTAATTTGAAATACCCCCATGCTGGCCGTTTTCAATTTACCAATAGCGCCATCTGCAGTATTCACAATTTTATTGGCTCTTTCGCTAGCGTCTTGGGTAGCTTTTTCAATTAGGCTCTGCTTCAAACTAGGTAAGTTAGAATAGGTGTACTGAATTGTATTTGAGGATAACTCGATACCCGAATTTATCAATTCGGCCGTTTTATTTGAAACAGCTTCAATTTTTTGCATCATCACCGGGTTTTTCTTTGCCGAAAAAATAATACTTTGCGTAGCTTCATACCCTTCAAATACTTGTTCAATCTGATTTTGATCGGGATTGTTTGGGTCTTCTTTTCTTATTTCTTTAAATTTCTTTTGAAAATTTACTGCACCAAAACTAAATTCGTTGCTTTTAAATCCCTTGCTAACAAAAAAATCGGTTACAATTTTTTGGTCGTTCACAATTTTAGTATACGCTGTTTTGATGTCCATACTATTTGTTGTAAAACTCCCAGACCATAGAATTTCATCTGAGACAAAGTCTTTGGTTCCTAAACCTATTACAGAAATAGAATCTAGGTTCTCATTTCGTTTTTTAAATGCCGATCCCAGAATCCAGGCGGTTAGAATAATTGAGACACTAATTGCAAGCGTTGATTTTAATTTTGTTTCCATATTTGTTTTCTTTTTACTTAAATATAACAAAAATTTTCCACATTTGAAAATATTTTTTTATTTCAAAAAACTCCCTAAAAGTAAATTTCTGTTTACTTTTGTTTTTCGAAATTAGTCTTTAATAAAATAGAAATAATATGAGAGTTGCTGTTGTGGGCGCTACCGGTATGGTTGGCGAAGTAATGCTTCAAGTTTTAGCAGAAAGAAATTTTCCGGTTACCGAGTTAATTCCGGTAGCATCAGAGAAATCTGTTGGGAAAGAAATTGATTGGAAAGGCGCTAAATATAAAGTGGTTGGCCTTGAAACGGCGGTTGCTATGCGTCCCGATATTGCTTTGTTTTCTGCTGGTGGAGAAACTTCTTTGTCTTGGGCTCCTAAATTTGCAGAAGCGGGAACTACCGTTATCGACAACTCCTCGGCTTGGAGAATGGATGCAACCAAAAAATTAATCGTTCCCGAAATCAACGCCTCTCAATTAACCAAAGACGACAAAATCATTGCAAATCCAAACTGTTCTACCATACAAATGGTATTGGTATTGGCACCTTTGCATGCGAAATATAAAATCAAACGCGTTATTGTTTCTACCTATCAATCCATCACCGGAACGGGAGTAAAAGCTGTGCAGCAGCTAGAAAATGAATACGCTGGAGTGCAAGGCGAAATGGCCTATAAATACCCAATTCACCGCAATGCGATTCCGCAATGTGATAGCTTTGAGGCAAATGGTTACACCAAAGAAGAAATGAAATTGGTGAAAGAAACCAAGAAAATATTAAGCGATAATTCGATTGCAGTTACGGCTACCGCGGTTCGTGTGCCAATTGTAGGCGGACACAGTGAGGCGGTAAATATTGAGTTTGAAAACGACTACGAAGTAAACGACATTCGTTCGATATTACAACAAACCGATGGTGTAGTTGTGCAAGATGATTTGGATGCTTTTTCCTATCCAATGCCTTTATTTGCCCAAGGTAAAGATGCCGTATTTGTAGGTAGAATCCGTAGAGATGAAAGCCAAGCCAATTCTTTAAATATGTGGATTGTTTCGGATAATTTAAGAAAAGGAGCTGCTACGAACACCATTCAAATTGCGGAGTATTTGGTAGCACATCAATTGGTTTAGGGCTTTATAAATAATTGTTATTATTTCTGTTTTATAATCTATATTTGTATTGATGAAAAGTAAGTATGCGCTAATAAGTATGATTTTTGGGTTGGCAATAGTGTTCGCAATAACGCTGCAATCCGTGCATTCTTATGATCATATCACTCGTGCTTTTTCAGAGAAGCAGTGTCACCACAAATATGCTGCAAACAAAACAGAAATTGGCCACAGTCACCACGATTCAGACCATTGTTTTGCATGCGAATTTACCTTTAGCAATTCCATAAAATCAGAAACCTTTTCATTTAATTGTACTAAAAGCACAATTTTTAAAAAGTATTCTTTTTTCTATTCTAAAGAGATAACCCAATCTTTTAGAGGCAGTCTTTTTGCCCTTCGGGCGCCCCCAAGCTTTATTGTTTAAGTCCAATTAATCCGAACTTTTCGGATCTTATTTGTTTAACAATAAAACTAAAATCATGAAATCATTTTTTATAGCCCTATTGCTAGGGTTTTCAGTATTTGCTAGCGCGCAAAACAAAATTACAGGAACAATCAAAGATGTTCAAAACAAACCAATGGCTGGGGTAACTATTTCCCTACCCGAAATTTATAAAGAATCCATTTCCGATGAAAAAGGGAATTACGTAATTTCTAATTTGCCTTCCGGGAATTTCAAAATTGTATTTTCATTTATAGGATATGCAACCCAATCAAAAACCATTTTGGTAAATCAAAAAACACTTCAATTGGATGTTGTTTTAGAAGAAACGATGCATCAAATGGACGAGGTAATTATTTCTACTGCGTTCAATAAGTTGCAATCGCAAAATGTAATGAAGGTTGAACACCAATCGATTAAAATGTTACAACAAAAAGGAACAGCTACCTTAATTGAAGGTTTGGCAACGATTCCTGGTGTTTCTCAAGTTTCCACCGGAACCTCAATAGGAAAGCCCGTTATTCGGGG
>CAMCBB010000057.1 GCA_945872875.1 Flavobacterium psychrophilum | reverse complement strand
ACCTACTGCTTAGAAGGCAGTTGCTCTATCCAGCTGAGCTATGGAACCATTTTAGCTTTGAATAAAATGGCAGGATTATTTCATGATCCTGTAGGGTTATGTAGCAAATTAAAGCTTCGCTTCAATTTAAAAACAAACCTTAAACTTTAAATAAAAGTAAACTTTCTTTAAAGTTCCTCGCTTTATTTTGTCGGGGTGGCAGGATTCGAACCTGCGGCCTCCTGCTCCCAAAGCAGGCGCGATAACCGGGCTACGCTACACCCCGAGGTGTAAAAAGCGGAGAGTAAGGGATTCGAACCCTTGGTACAGTTTCCCATACGCATGTTTAGCAAACATGTCCTTTCGGCCTCTCAGGCAACTCTCCAAAATCTTTATATTAATAAGAACTTTTCTCTTTAAGCGGTTGCAAATGTAAGGTAACATAACAATATTTACAACATTTTATTTTCTTTTTTTAATTATTAATTTTTTCTCTTCATGAATTCCTTAAAAATCAAATATATAGAAACAGCTATTTTATTAACCTGTAATTTATATCGATTATCTTTAACTTAAAAAGCTAAATTCTACAAAAAATAGTAAATTTGCAAAACAATCGAACAAACCATAATATTAATACCACAGTTTATGACTAATAAAATAGTAATTGTTGCAGCTGCAAGAACACCAATAGGAAGTTTTATGGGCGCTTTATCTTCTGTTCCTGCTCCACATCTTGGCGCAGCGGCTATTAAAGGAGCTTTACATAAAATAAATTTAGATCCTAATCTTGTGGATGAAGTGTTTATGGGAAATGTAGTACAAGCAGGTGTTGGTCAAGCGCCAGCAAGACAAGCGGCTCTATTTGCAGGACTTTCAAATGATGTTGTTTGTACCACAGTAAATAAAGTGTGTGCTTCGGGAATGAAATCTATTATGATGGGAGCTCAGGCAATTATGGCTGGTGATGCAGAAATTGTTGTAGCTGGTGGAATGGAGAATATGAGCAGTATTCCGCATTATGTTCATATGAGAAACGGAGTGAAATTTGGTCCAACTACCCTGATGGACGGAATGCAAAAAGACGGTTTAGTTGATGCTTACGATAATAATGCCATGGGTGTTGCTGCCGATTTATGTGCATCTGAATATAAAATATCTCGTGAAGAGCAAGATGCTTTCGCAATCGAATCGTATGAAAGATCAGCTAAAGCTTGGGAAGCTGGAAAATTTGATTCAGAAATTGTTCCTGTTGCGGTACCGCAAAGAAAAGGTGATCCAATAATAGTTACCAAAGACGAAGAATTTACCAATGTAAAATTAGATAAAATACCTTCATTAAATGCCGTATTCACTAAAGACGGAACGGTAACCGCTGCCAACGCTTCAACTATTAATGACGGAGCAGCCGCAGTAATCTTAATGAGTGAAGATAAAGCAAAAGCAATGGGATTAACTCCCCTAGCCTATATAAAATCCTACGCAGATGCAGCGCAAGAACCAAAATGGTTTACTACTGCTCCTGCAAAAGCAGTCAACAAAGCGTTAAGCAAAGCCAAATTAGAATTAAGCAATGTAGATTATTTTGAATTTAACGAAGCATTTGCAGTTGTTGGTTTGGCGAATGCCAAAATCTTGGGTTTAAACACAAGCAACATCAATGTAAATGGCGGAGCAGTTTCTTTAGGACATCCTCTTGGATGCTCAGGAGCAAGAATTGTAGTTACCTTATTGAATGTATTGAAACAAAACAATGCCAAAACCGGAGTTGCAGCAATTTGTAATGGTGGTGGTGGTGCATCGGCAATTATAATCGAAAACATCTAATTAATTCCATTTTAAATGTTTGGAATATGTAATTTATCAATAATCCCATTACGAGCTGAACCTAGTGATCGTAGTGAAATAGTTTCTCAAGTATTGTTTGGGGAACATTTTTCTGTGCTAGAAAAAAACAAGCAATGGACAAAAATAAAATTGCATTTTGATGATTATGAAGGCTGGGTTGATTGCAAACAATTTCAAACAATTACCAAAGAAAATTATGAACTACTTAGCAATCAGGATACTATTCTTAATGCTGATTTAGTAGAATATATTTCAATTTCAGATAATTCATTAATTCCAATTACACTTGGCGCTTCTTTATCTTTTATAGATATTCCAGAAATTAATATAAAAAATTATCAATTTGAAGGATTAAAAGCAACAGGAATAAAAGCTAAATCAAATATTATAGCTACTGCTTATTTGTACTTGAATGCACCTTATTTATGGGGTGGCAAAACACCATTTGGAATTGATTGTTCTGGCTTTACACAAATGGTTTACAAGTTAAATGGTTACCAATTATTACGAGATGCTTCACAACAAGCTTCCCAAGGCGAAGTTTTGAGTTTTATTGAAGAAAGTGAACCGGGTGATTTAGCTTTCTTTGATAATGAAGAAGGACACATCATTCATGTGGGAATCATTTTAGAAAACAACTACATCATTCATGCCTGTGGAAAAGTGCGTGTTGACCGATTGGATCACCTTGGAATTTATAATGCCGAAACCAACAGACACACACACCGACTTCGTGTAATTAAGAAAATCATATAATAAAAAAGGCGCTTATTTAAGCACCTTTTTTAATAACTCTAAACTATTTTTTCTTCTTTGACTTAGATTTTCTTTTTGCTTTTGCTTTTTTATTAGCTTTTGCTTTATCCTTTGCTTTTTGTTTTTTTGCCTTTTCTCTTTTTTTGGCTTTTTGTTTTTTAAGACGGTCCTTCTCTTTTTGCTTTTCTTTCTTAACTTTAGCTTTCTTTTTTTCTTTTAATTTTTTGGCAATCTCTTTTTCAGATTTTTTCATATTTTTTATTTTTTTAATTTCATTAGTTTCTAATATTGATTCTTCAACTGTTTCAGCAGAAACCTCAATGTGATTTTCTTCAGCTTTATTTTCAATTAATTCTGGTTTTGCTATTCGAGTTCTACTTCTGGGTTTTATAGGAGTTTTTGCAGGAACAACTTCTTCAGTAGTTTGCAGTTCAACATTTACAGCTTCAATATTTTCAATTGAATCATTAATTTGTTCGTTAGTAGGTGTTTTTTTATCCATTATTAATTTTGTTAAATTATAGTAAATTATATGTAAATTTATCGTTAACAAATGTAAGTCAAAAAACAATATGCCAATGTTAAGTTTTTGTTTTAGATAAAATCTTAACATTGAAAAGTTTTAAACAAAAAAAAACTCTTAATAAAAATTAAGAGTTTTAATATTATATAGTATGAAAATTAAGCAATAAATAAAGCAAGTAAATAATAAATTAGTGCTGCTAAAACTGCAGACACAGGAATGGTTAATACCCAAGCCCAAAGTAATTTAACAGTTACTCCCCATCTTACAGCTGAAACCCTTTTAGTAACTCCTACTCCAATAATCGATCCTGTAATAGTATGTGTAGTAGAAACTGGAATTTTAAAATGTTCTGTAGTGAATAAGGTCAAAGCACCAGCAGACTCTGCAACTACCCCTTCAAAGGCATTTACTTTAGTAATTTTGGAACCCATGGTTTTTACAATTTTCCAACCCCCACTTAAAGTACCTGCCGCAATAACCGAATAACAAGCAATCGGGATCCACTCAGGCATATTTGCCTTAATACCTAGTTCTTCATTTGGAAGAATCACATTAAGATCCAACCAACCATCAGACATGTTAAAATGTGGATTTGTTTTTAAAAACACAGCAACAGCAGCTGCAATAATACCCATTACTTTTTGTGAGTCATTTCCTCCATGACCTAAACTAAAAGCAGCTGAAGAAAGTAACTGCATTTTTTTTAATATTTTTTCAGCTTTAGAAGTTGAAAGCAAACTAAAAGATAAATTGAATAATGCTAAAGAAAAAAAGATAATACCTACTAGCAACCATTTAATATTACTGGTTTCGCTTATAACAGCTAAAAAGTGATTTTCAAATCGTGGTTTTTCTATTTCAAATTTCATTACTATAGATAAAAACCAAATCATTAATCCCATTAAAGTTAATGTAAATAATTTAGG
This sequence comes from Flavobacterium psychrophilum, assembly GCA_945872875.1. Lineage (GTDB taxonomy): Bacteria > Bacteroidota > Bacteroidia > Flavobacteriales > Flavobacteriaceae > Flavobacterium > Flavobacterium psychrophilum_N. The sequence goes on along the minus strand of CAMCBB010000057.1, from coordinate 7,679 downwards.
TGTAATTAATTTTTTGGAAGAGTACATCATCCAAACAGAAATGAAATAAGAAATTATCATCCCTAACAAGGGAGCTAAAACAATAAAAGCTATTACAACACCTACCCCAGATGGTAAACCACCATCTTCTCCTGGCTTAAACCAATTTACTACATTAAATCCTGCATGTGCAATTGCCGCACCTGCAAAACCCCCAATTAAAGTATGCGATGAAGAAGAAGGAATTCCTTTCCACCAAGTAATTAAATTCCAAATAATAGCCGCAATAATTCCAGCAAGGATTACGGTCAAATCGATGTTTTCAGATTTAGCAGTTTTAGCAACTGTGTCTGCAACTCCAAATCCAAATACCCAGTACGCTAAAAAGTTGAAAAAAGCAGCCCATAAAACTGCCTGAAAGGGTGATAATACTTTAGTTGCTACAATTGTTGCAATTGAATTGGCAGCATCATGAAAACCATTAATATAATCAAATATTAGAGCTAGAATAATAATAACAATTAGTAAAGTCATACGAGTACAATAAAATTATTGTTATTAAATTAGGAGTGTTTAACAGAAATTTGCTCAATTACATTTGAAACACTTTTACATTTATCTGAAGCCGATTCTAATGCAGAAAGCACTTCTTTATATTTAATGATGTTTTTTACATCGGTTTCATTTTCAAAAATATCAGAAACTGCTTTATCAAAAACTACATCCGCTTTACTTTCTAATTTATTTATTTTTTTGCAAGTTTCTTTTATCAACTTAGCGTTATTGATATTTTTTAATTGAATTATACCTTCATTTATTAGCTGACAAGACTCTAAATTGATTTCCGTTAGTTTACGAATTGATTTTGTGATTTTTTCAACCTGATACAAACGCATTCTGCTAGCAGCTCCATGCATATAATCAGCAACATTATCAATAGCTTTTATTAATGCATGTATGTCTTCTCTATCAAATGGAGTGATAAAGTTTTTACTTAATTCTAAGTTAGTTTTATGAGTTATTTCTTCAATTGTAGCTTCGAGCTCTTCAATTTTTTTGAAATAATCTTCTCTTTCAGTAACAGGAACATTAACAGCCTCATGAAGTGTTTCTGCCAATACTACTAAATTTGCCGAAGCCAATTCAAAAAGAGGAAAGAATTTTTTGTCTTTAGGAACAAAATACTGAAAAATATCATTTAAAGTCATTATAGGGTATTTTTTTATACTTGCAAATATACCCCTTTTATGTTAAGCGAATATTAAATTTAATTAAAAAACCTTAGGATAAATTTCGGCAATTTTGCTCATATTGAAATCGTTTTTGTATTTTAGCCTAATAAATAATTAACCATTCTATGGACTTAAACTTCAATAAAAACGAAGATCATAATAAACTTTTATTATCCGATTTAAAGCAACGCTTTGCCAAAGTAAAAATGGGTGGCGGTGAAAAAAGAATTGAGAAATTGCATTCGGAAGGCAAAATGACCGCTCGGGAGCGAATTGATTATTTACTGGATGCTAAATCTAATTCTATTGAAATTGGTGCTTTTGTTGGAGACGGAATGTATGCCGAACATGGCGGTTGTCCATCGGGTGGTGTGGTAGTGAAAATTGGATACATTAAAGGAAAACAATGTATTGTAGTAGCTAATGATGCAACTGTTAAAGCGGGTGCATGGTTCCCAGTTACTGGTAAAAAGAACTTGCGTGCTCAAGAAATCGCCATGGAAAACCGTTTGCCAATCATTTATTTAGTTGATTCTGCTGGGGTTTATTTGCCAATGCAGGATGAGATTTTCCCAGACAAAGAACATTTTGGTCGTATTTTTAGAAATAATGCAATAATGAGCAGCTTGGGAATTACCCAGATTGCAGCAGTAATGGGAAGTTGTGTTGCTGGAGGTGCTTACCTTCCTATAATGAGTGACGAAGCCATGATTGTAGATAAAACAGGAAGTATTTTTCTTGCAGGAAGTTATTTAGTTAAAGCAGCAATTGGAGAAAATATTGACAATGAAACGCTAGGTGGCGCTACCACCCATTGCGAAATATCTGGTGTAACCGATTATAAGGCGAAAGACGATAAAGATGCTTTAGACCGAATAAAAAGTATCGTTGGTAAAATAGGAGATTATGATAAAGCAGGTTTTAATAGAGAAAAACCTCAAAAACCAGCTTTAACTGAAGAAGATATTTTTGGGTTACTTCCTAAGTCGCGTGCCGATCAATACGACATGATTGAAATCGTCAAAAGATTGGTTGACAATTCGGAAGTGGATATGTACAAAGAAGATTACGGAAAATCAATAATCACTTGTTATGCAAGAATTGATGGCTGGGCTGTTGGTATCGTTGCCAACCAAAGAATGGTTTCGAAAACTAAAAAAGGAGAGGTTCAATTTGGTGGCGTAATTTATTCGGATTCTGCAGATAAGGCAACCCGATTTATTGCGAACTGCAATCAAAAGAAAATTCCGTTAGTATTTGTTCAAGATGTAACTGGTTTTATGGTTGGATCAAAAAGCGAACATGGTGGTATCATTAAAGATGGTGCAAAAATGGTGAATGCTGTAGCCAACTCGGTGGTGCCTAAATTCACTGTAATTGTAGGAAACTCCTATGGCGCAGGAAACTATGCCATGTGTGGAAAAGCTTATGACCCTAGATTGATTTTTGCTTGGCCAAGTGCTGAGCTAGCTGTAATGGGTGGTACACAAGCTGCCAAAGTATTAGCACAAATTGAAGCTTCTGCTCTTAAAGCCAAAGGCGAAGTAATTGACGAGGTAAAAGAAAAAGAATTGTTCGATAAAATAAAAGCGCGTTACGACGAGCAAGTATCTCCCTATTATGCGGCTTCAAGATTATGGACCGATGCCATTATTAACCCATTAGATACAAGAACTTGGATCTCTATGGGAATTGAAGCAGCCAACCACGCCCCTATTGAAAAGAAATTTAATTTAGGTGTAATTCAAGTTTAAATACCATGAAAAAACTACTATCGATTTTTTTATTAATTGCCGCTTTTCAAATTGGATTAGCACAGCAAGCAACCACCAGAAAAGACTCACTTCAAGGCGGATTAAGACCCGAACGCACTAGCTATAATGTGTTACGATACGATTTAAACATCAAAATCAATATTGAAGAAAAATCAATTGTTGGTTATAATGACATTACTTTCAAAGTAATAGAAAACACTAATAAGATTCAAGTTGATTTATTTGAAAACATGAAAGTAGATTCTATTATTTTTAATACAAAAAAACTTGACTACAAAAGAGAATTCAATGCCGTTTTCATTGATTTTCCAAATGAAATAAAAAAAGGAAGAGACGAAAAAATCACTTTTTATTATTCTGGAAATCCTATAATTGCTAAAAATGCCCCTTGGGATGGCGGATTTGTATTTAAAAAAGACAAACAAGGAAATCCTTGGGTAGCAGTTGCTTGTCAAGGAACTGGTGCAAGTTTGTGGTATCCCGTTAAAGATTCTCAAAGTGACGAACCAGATAATGGCGCAACTATAAAAGTTGCCGTTCCTAATGGATTAACCAATGTTTCTAACGGGAGATTCATTGGCATCCAAGACTTGAAAAACGGTTATACACGCTGGGACTGGGAAGTTAAAAATCCAATTAATACTTATGACATAACAGTAAACATTGCCGATTATGCTCACATTCATGACACACTTGGTGATTTAGACTTAGATTATTATGTATTAAAAGAAAATGAAGCGAAAGCCAAAAGCCATTTTGAAGAGGCTAAATTGATGCTAAATTGTTTTCAAAGTAAATTTGGAACCTATCCTTTTAAAGAGGATGGCTATAAATTAGTTGAAACTCCTTATTTAGGTATGGAGCACCAAAGTGCTGTAGCTTATGGAAATAAGTATAGAAAAGGTTACTTAGGAAGTGATCTTTCTGGAACTGGTATTGGCTTATTATTTGATTACATTACCATTCACGAAAGTGGCCATGAATGGTTTGGAAACAGCATTACATCAAGAGATATTGCCGACATGTGGATTCATGAAGGATTTACAATGTACTCAGAAGTGGTTTATGTGGAATGTCAGTATGGTGCTGAAAAAGCGCAAAAATACATGAATGGCATGAAACGAAATGTAAATAATGACGAACCAATTATAGGTCCATTTGGAGTAAATAGAGAAGGTTCGGGTGATATGTATTATAAAGGCGCATTGTTATTAAATACTATTCGAAGTGTACTAAATAATGAAGATTTGTGGTGGAAGATAATTCTAGATTATTCAAATACATTCAAACATAAAATAATTGATACAGAAACGGTTGTTGCTTTTTTCAATAAAGAAAGTAAAATGAATTTAACTCCAATATTCAATCAATATCTGCGTTACACAACTATTCCCGATTTATTTATTCGAATTAATAAAAACAAGTTGGAATATAAATGGAATGCTAGCGAACCTAATTTTAACATGCCTTATGACATAAAAATCAACGGGAAAGAGATTAGAATTTATCCAACAAAAGACTGGACGACTTCTAAAATCGAAGTTAGTCCGTTAGATGATATTGAAGTTTCAACAAACAAATTCTACATCAATACTAATTTAGAAAAGTAATTACTAATTTTTATTCTAAATTCGAATTTCTAAGGAACTTTCCGTTTTCGGTTTCTTTAAATTTTGGAATAAATAGTATTTCGCGTGGATGCTCGTATTTATCTAATACTTCAAAAGTAGCAGGATCTATTTCTATAGTAGTACCTTCTAAAACTAAAACCACTTTCTCGCCTAATTCTTTATCCTCTTTTGAGGCAATAAAGAATCTTCTGTCAATTCTTCCGTCTAGCTTTTGCTCAACTTGTTCAGGGATTATTTTAATTCCGCCACTATTGATGACATTATCAATTCGGCCAAGAAACTTAAATTGATTTTCGTTTATCAATTCCACTAAATCATTGGTCACCACTGATTCTTCAGCAATTATATTTGGTGCATGAATTACCATGCAATTTCTATCATCATAAGAAATAGTAACATTTGGAAGCACTGTAAATATCTTTTCCCCTACTCTTTTTGCAGCAATATGGGTAATTGTTTCAGTCATTCCATAGGTTTCATAAACTTGTGTAGGCAATTTCATTAGTTCTTTTTCTAATGAAGCGCTAATTCTAGCACCACCCACAATTAGTTTTTTTACATTTTTTAATTCTTTTAAAGAATTTTGAGCTTGCATTGGAACCATTGCAACAAAATCATATTTTTCTTCCAATCCTTCCATTGGATGGGAACTTGGAGCAACATAATCTAAATCTAACCCCAAAATAATAGAACGAATAAGCATCATTTTTCCGGCTACATATTTTACTGGTAAACATTGCAAAGCTTTGTTTCCTGCATTCAAACCGAAGAAATCTCCGGTTGCTAATGCCGAATTAACCATTGCTTGCTTATCGACTTTAATAATTTTGGGAGTTCCGGTAGAGCCCGAAGTTTGCATTTCGATATAAGTTTTACTATCAAACCAATCTAATAAAAAATCACCAACTGGCTTTTCAAAATCTTCTCCTTCTTTTATAAAACTATAGGCAACACGACACAAATCTTCTTTATTCAGCTGAAAGCCATTTAGTTTAAATTGATTGTGTACATTTTCGTAGGTAACATGAATCATGATCTTCGCTATTTAATTTGGTTATATACTTATTTTACCTGTAAGTTTTTCTTTCCAATTGGTCCATTGGTATTTCTTATTAAAGATAAATAATAAACTAGGAAATATTATAAATACAGGAATAAATATTTCCCACATTCCTCCTGGAGAAGAAGTGTCTTTAAATAACGAATTTGTTTGTATTGCAGTCCAATCCGAAGTCACTAATAATGCAGTAATTAGATTATTGGCTGCGTGAAAACCAAGAGCCAATTCCAATCCTTCATCCATTAGTGTTAATATACCCAAAAACAAACCTGTACCTATGTAATAAACTAATACCCAATACCCTATTTTATCAACTTCGGGATTCAAAATATGCATGGATCCAAAAATCACCGATGTCATCAGTAGCGGAAACCATTTATTCAAAGACAAATTTGCAAAACCTTGCATTAAATAGCCTCTGAATACATATTCTTCAGTACTTGTTTGAATTGGTATTAAAACCGTTGCAATTATAAACAATAAGGCAAATGGCACTGGTTTGAAATTCCAAACTAAGGTGCCTGGATTCATATAATTGATAACTATTGTTGAGATAATTGTAAATATTGTCCAAAGCGTAAATGAAAAAAACACCCTACTCCAATCTACTTTTTTTCTTGATGTAGTTATTTCTAATAGAGATTGTTTGTGAAAGTATTTTACAACTAAAATTAGTCCGATAAACCCAAAAACAAAAGACAACATCATTAAAAAAAGTGACAAATTAGAATCTAATGATTGTAATACCTCGTTAGCATTAGTTGGAATTTTGTTAGTTTTTAAGCTTTCATTTAAGAAAGCTAAACTTAATGGAATTTGACCTAGTGTGGCCGCACCAATAATGATAATTGACCCTAAAATGTATTTCCAAAAATCATTGTTTTTATTTATTCCTTGTTCAATAAACATTGTTATAATTATTAAATTTTATTTTTGCATCCACTAAAGTAACATAAAAAATCACATTACATAAACTTGTACAAAAAAATGATAACAATTTACCATAATCCAAGATGCGGAAAATCTAGAGAATGTTTGGCATATTTAGAAAAATCAAATAGGTCGTTTGAAATTGTAAAATATTTAGATAATCCGATTAGTGAGGAAAAATTAATTGAAATTATAACCAAACTTAATATCCCTGTAATAGAATTAGTTCGGACTAAAGAAAAAATTTGGATTGAACAATATAAAGGAAAGACACTTACTGAAGAAGATGTGATAATAGCTATTTTGGAAAATCCGATTTTAATGGAAAGACCTGTTGTTGTTTATAATAATAAAGCAATCATTGCAAGACCTTTATCGCTAATTGAATCTCTTTTTTAATTTATTTGCATACATTAATTAGGTATTACTTTAACGATTGGTTATTTTTGCAGTCTTATTGTTATCAAGAAATTTTACACCATATCATGAAAATATTTAAATTATTTTTAACCTTACTACTATTATTTGCCTCAATTATAAATTATTCTCAAAATAAACCTGAGGGAAAGAAAATAAAAATATCAGGTAAGGTTATTGAAAAAGGAACAAACACCCCTCTTGAATACAGTACAATTTCATTTAAAAGTTTAGCAACAAACAAAGTAGTTGCTGGAGGTGTAACAAATGTATCTGGAGAATTTAACTTTGATGCAACACCAGGAACATATATTGTGAAAATTGAATTTATTTCATTTAAATCATTAGAATTAAAAGAAAAATCATTCACGACTGATACAAATCTTGGTATAATTTCACTTCAATCAGATGCAAAACAACTTAATGATGTAGTAATAAAAAGTGAAAAAGCTTCTGTAGAAATTAAATTAGATAAGAAAATATATAATGTTGGACAAGACATGACAGTTAAAGGCGGAACTGCCAGTGATGTATTGGATAATGTACCTTCTGTTAGCGTTGATGGTGATGGGAATGTAAGTTTAAGGGGAAATGAAAATGTAAGAATATTTATTGATGGACGACCTACAAATGCTATAAATATTGCAGAAGCTTT
>CAMCBB010000056.1 GCA_945872875.1 Flavobacterium psychrophilum | reverse complement strand
GATGTAATCGTTTATGATGTTGATGCACATGCATGTATTATTGATGGGGTTCGTTTACACAGTGGAAAGCGTTTTACCTACCGTCATAATGACATTGAGAGCATGGAGAAAAACCTACAGCGTGCTACGAAATTGGCTGAAGAGACCGGCGGAGGGATATTATTCATTACTGAAGGTGTATTTGGAATGCGTGGCCAACAAGGTAAGTTGAAAGAAGTTGTTGAAATGAAGAAAAAATACAATTTCCGTTTGTTGGTAGATGACGCACACGGTTTTGGTACACTTGGTAAAACAGGTGCTGGAGCGGGTGAGGAGCAAGGTTGCCAAGATGGAATTGATGTTTACTTCTCAACTTTTGCAAAGTCTATGGCTAATATTGGTGCTTTCGTGGCTGCAGATAAAGATATTATTGATTACTTAAAATACAACTTGCGTTCGCAAATGTTTGCAAAAGCTTTACCAATGATTCAAACCGTTGGTTCTTTAAAAAGATTGGAGTTGCTAAGAAACTCCTCTGAAATTAAAGATAAACTTTGGGTAAATGTAAATGCATTACAAAATGGATTGAAAGAAAAAGGATTTAATATTGGAGATACCAATACTTGTATTACTCCAGTTTACTTGGAAGGATCTATACCAGAAGCTATGATTATGGTAAATGATTTAAGAGAAAACTACGGTATTTTCCTTTCAATTGTGGTGTATCCTGTAATTCCAAAAGGAATTATTTTATTGAGAATGATTCCTACAGCTTCACATACCATTGAAGATATTAATGAAACATTGTCTGCATTTGAAGCAATTCGAGAAAAGCTAGTTAACGGTACTTATGCTAAAATTGCTGAAGCTAGTGTCCAAAATGTAGAATAATTTTCTATCACTTTTATAAATTAAAATCCATTCATTAATTTGAATGGATTTTTTTATTAGATCTCTTTTCGATACGTTCGTCTTCTTCTAAAGGTGACTGGGTCAAAATGCTTCCAAAGTTGGTGAATGGCAATGTTGTCTTCCAGTTCGGGAGTTCGGATGCAATCTAAAATTCCTTTTTTGGTAAAAGTGTGGTAATTTTCTTCAAATAGTATTGCTGTTACGCCCTTACTTTGATATTCGGGGGCAACCCCAATTAAATAAAACAATACTTCTTTCGACTCTTTTTTTGCTTTAAGCAAATGATAAAATCCAAACGGAAATAATTTGCCTTTGGCCTTTTGTAAAGCTCTAGAAAAGCTAGGCATCACTATGCTAAAAGCTACCATTTCATCGTCTTTATCCATCACAAATTTTATGTATTCGGGATTGATAAAGCTGATGTATTTTTTCTTGAAATATTCTTTTTGAACATCAGTAATGGCTACAAATGAAGATAAACTGGCGTAAGATTTATTAAATAAATCAAACATTTTATCCACATGTGGCATAATGTCCTTTGTTTTAGTAAAATTCAATTCTCTCAATTGGTAGCGCTTTTTTATTAGCGGAACAATTTTCTCAAAATATTCAGGTTTTACATTGGCAAATGGAAATTTGTTTTCCAAATATTCTTTCTCTTTTACATAGCCTAATTGCTCTAAATGCTCTTTATAATACGGATGATTGTACCAAGTAATCATAGAGCCAATCTCGTTGAAACCTTCAGTTACAACTCCTACTTTATCTAAATTAGAAAATCCCATAGGACCTTCTATATATTCTAAATTATTTTTTTGGCCAAGCTCTTTAACCTTCTCAAGCAAGGCACGAGTTACTTCTACATCATCAATTACATCCCACCATCCAAAGCGTACTTTCTTTTTTTGTTGGTGATTTACTTCGTCCCAATTGATTATTGCTGCAATTCGACCTACAATTTTGTTGTTTTGGAATGCCAAATAAAAAGTAGCTTCAGCATTTTCAAAAGCAGGATTTTTGGTTTTATCAAATCCTTCTAACTCATCTTGAATTAACGGCGGAACCCAATAAGGGTGGTCTTTATAAAGTGAAAACGGAAAAATTACATACTCTTTAAGTAATGCTTTGGTATTGGCTTCAATAATGGTTATCATTCTAGTAATAAGGTGTTAAGCGTTAAATAGCATCTTTTCTTTTCTTGCCTTTTCCTTTGTCTTTGGATTTTTTGCCCTTTTCTTTCTTTTCTTCTTTGTTTGGTTTGCGGTATAAAACTTCATCATAATTACCGTCAAATCTCCAAGAGGCACCTATTCCTGCATAAAATATATTTGGAGTAGTTTTATAGTTTCTGCTTACAGAGGCGTCTATTTGAAGATTGCTTCCCAATAAATAAGCAGCACCACCAGTAAAAAATCCATCCGAATAGTATTCGTTACTAAGTCCTCTGTTTTCTATAAATCCGCTCCAATGGTCATTAAATCCTTTTGTTAAAGTAACAACATAACCTAAAGTTTGCATTGAAGTTCCATACTGATCCATGAAAACATTGGTAACAAATACCCATGATTTTGGTAAAACATTTTGAGTAATTACCATTGCTTTTGGTCCAAATACTCCAATGGTATTGGAAGTTCTAGTAAACAACTCTCTGTTGGAATTAATATTGATTCCAGCATAGGCAGCAACCGATGGGATTAATTGACGCCAATCGTATTTATGATTGGCTTTCCAACTTTTTACATCTATTTTCTTTTCATAATTTTTCATCGGATCATAAATCAAATATTTAAAACCAATGGTTGTTGTCTTTAATCCAGTCCTGTGAGTACTTATCTTATCTGAATTGTACCAATCATTTTGATAATTTATATTCACAATGGCTTCTAATTGTTCTCTAAAAAAGCCATAACGAGTTGTTAAATCTACGCTGTATCCATTTGCAGTATATTCTAAAAGATCATGCTTTTCATTAATATAATTTAAACCCGATTCAACTTGAATTACTGTTTTTCCAACTGAAAATGCCGACATGGAATTTCCTGGTCGATTGGAATTAATTACATCTGTATATTGTGCATAGGTGTTTGAACTAATAATATAAAAACTAAATAAGATCAGGTGAATTAATTTCATAATGTAAATTTTGTTTTATTAGTATTTTGAATTCCAAATGTACTATTTTTTATCATTATTTTAAGAGGAAATCCTAATTTAGAAACACGGAATTTAGTATTTTTGACAAAATTTATAAAATATGCAAGTAGCATCCATAGGAACTTTGATAGAAGATATTTTCATCATTTTGATTATTTACTATGTAATCAAATTTTTAGTGAAATTATTTTTGCCTCTAATGGCAAGAAAAGTTGTTGAAAAAGCAAATGAGCAATTTCAGCAACAATACCAACAAAACGCGAATACGCATTCGCAGAATAAACAAGAAGATAAGCCTAAAGAAACTAAAAATGTGGGTGAATATATTGATTACGAAGAAGTAGAATAAAGATTAGAATTGATATCTAAAATTAATTATTTGACAATAAAATGAAGCAAATTCAAAAGTTATATCCCCATTTTTTAGCCCTATTCGGTTTTGTGGTAATTGCCTTAATTTATTTTTTACCAGTATTACAAGGAAAAAAAATATACCAATCGGATATTATTCAATTTACTGCAATGGCCAAAGAGCAAAATGATTTTAGAGCTGTTGAACATGCCGAACCATATTGGACTAACGCTGCATTTGGCGGAATGCCAACTTATCAAATGGGAGCCAATTATCCCCACGATTACATCGGAAAATTAGATGATGCATTGCGTTTTTTACCAAGACCTGCAGATTATTTGTTTTTATATTTCTTAGGTTTTTACGGGTTAATGTTAGTCCTTAAAATAGATCCACTTAAAGCCTTTTTCGGTGCCTTAGCATTTGGTTTTTCTACTTATCTCATAGTTATTTTAGGTGTTGGTCACAATGCCAAAGCCCATGCCATTGCTTACATGCCTTTGGTAGTTGCAGGTGTTGTAATGGTTTTTAGGAAAAAATATGTTGTTGGTGGATTGCTTACCATGCTAGCGGTTGCATTTGAAATTAATGCCAATCACTTTCAAATGACTTATTATCTTTTGTTTTTGTTATTGGTGATGGGTATTTATTATGCCTATAAATTCATAAAAAACAAAGAATATAAAGAGTTAGCATTAGTTGGTGGAACATTTGCTGTAGCATTAATATTTGCATTAGGAGCCAATGCAACAAGTTTATTGGCTACAAAGGAATATACAGATTACAGTATACGTGGAAAAAGCGATTTAACAATCACCCCAGAAGGAACTAAAAAAACTGAATCAACCTCTTTAGATCGAAGTTACATTACAGAGTACAGTTATGGCGTTGCCGAAAGTTTGAATCTTATTGCGCCAAGACTTTTTGGTGGTGGTAATGGTGAAAAATTAAGCGACGATTCAGCAGTTTATGATTATATGTTAAAATATGGTGCATCCGAGGAAGAAGCCCGCCAAATTACCGATTCTTATGCGCCAACTTATTGGGGTTCACAACCCATTGTTGCTGCTCCGGCCTATATTGGTGCCGTAGTTTTCTTTTTGGCTGTACTTGGATTGTATCATGATAAAAGAAAAATTAAATATGTTTTTCTAATAGGTGCTTTACTTTCTTTGGTTCTTTCTTGGGGAAAAAATTTCTCAGGATTAACTGATTTCTTTATTGATTATGTTCCTTTATATGATAAGTTTAGAGCTGTTTCATCAATTCAAGTAGTTTTAGAATTGTGCTTTCCAGTATTAGCAATACTAGGTTTACATTCATTTTTCACTACCGATAAAGAAAAACAATGGCCTAGTTTGTGGAAATCAGCTGCAACCGTAATTGGTTTATTGGTATTATTGTTTTTATGTAGAAGTTTGTTTGATTTCTCAGGAGAATTAGACGGACAATTGCGTCAAATGTTTAGTCAAAGTCAAGACAAATCCTTCGGAGTTGGATTTATTGATGCCTTAAAGGCCGATAGAAAAACCATGTACGCAGCCGATCTTTTGCGTTCTGGATTCTTTATTTCATTAGTGGCTATTGCATTGTGGGCTTATACTAAAAACAAACTTAGTTCTCAAAATGCAATTATTCTAGTTGGATTATTGATGGTTGCCGATTTGTTTTTTGTGGATAAAAATTATGTGAGTAATAAAGATTTTGTAAGTGCGCATGAAGTGGATGTTCCTTTTGCTGCTTCTCCAACAGATGAACAAATTTTGCAGGACACTACTAGTTATAGAGTTCTCGATATTGAAGGGTATTTAAATGCCAAAGCATCATATTTTCATAAATCTATTGGTGGTTACTCGGCAGTGCGTCCCAGAAGAATGCAAGAATTATTTGATTACCAAATAGCCAATAACAACAAGCGTGTATTAGACATGTTAAATGTGAAATACATCATTCAAACTAATGAAAAAGGGGAAGAAGTGGCAAGCATGAATCCAGGTGTTAATGGAAATACATGGTTTGTAAAAGAAATTAAAACGGTTTCCAATTCTGATTCCGAGATGAAAGCTTTGGATAAATTGGATAATAAAAATGCAGTTGTTATCAATGAGAAAGAATTTGGGAAAATTATTAAAGGTAAGCCAAGAACATTTAATTTAGATTCAACAGCAACAATTCAGTTAACTTATAATAAACCAAATAATTTGAAATACAGTTCAAACAATAAAAACGAAGGTTTTGCCGTATTTTCTGAAATGTATTACAAAAATGGTTGGAATGCTACCATTGATGGAAAAGAATCCGAAATCATTAGAGTAGATTATGCGCTAAGAGGATTGAATATTCCTGCTGGAAAACACACGGTTGAATTTAAATTTGAACCTCAAGTTGTTAAAACCGGAAGCACCATTGCTTTACTAAGTTCCATTGGAATGGTATTGCTTTTAGCTGGTGGAGTCTACTTTGAAAGAAAGAAGAAATAATTAAATGGGGCAAACTAAAAAAGTAGTAATCATCACTTATTATTGGCCACCAGCAGGCGGGCCAGGAGTGCAACGATGGTTAAAATTTGTTAAATATTTGCCCGATTTTGGAGTGCAACCCATAGTTTATGTTCCTGAAAATCCAACTTATCCAATACTTGATGAAGGATTGCTAAATGAGGTTTCTGATAAGGCAATTATTCTTAAAAATAAGATATTTGAACCGTATCAATTAGCCGGAATTTTCTCAAAGAAACAAACCCAAAAAATTAGTTCGGGAATTATTCCTGCAGCCAAAAAGCAGTCTTTTTTAGAAAAACTATTGCTTTGGATTCGTGGAAATTTATTCATTCCGGATGCACGAAAATATTGGGTTAACCCCTCAGTAGTTTATTTGAAAAAATACATTCAAGAAAATAATATTGACACTATTCTTACTTCGGGACCACCACATTCGTTGCATTTAATTGGGTTAAAATTAAAAGAAGAATTGGATGTAAAATGGTTTGCAGATTTTCGTGATCCATGGACGACCATTGGTTACCACAAATCTTTGAAATTGTCTTCTTATGCCGATAAGAAACACAAGCAATTAGAAAGCAAAGTGCTTACTAATGCGGACACTATTATTGTTACAAGTAAAACTACTAAAACCGAATTTCAAGCACTTACCAATAAGCCAATTGAAGTGATTACAAATGGATATGATTTAGAAAATATTTCAAAACAAACCTTGGATGATAAGTTTACTATGGCGCACATTGGTTCCTTTTTATCTGATAGAAATCCAAAAGCATTATGGGGAGTGTTGCAGGAGTTGGTTTTAGAAAATGAAAAATTTGCAGCCCATTTTCAACTGAAATTAATCGGTAAAATAAGTCAGGAAATTCTAGAAAGTATTTCAGAGTTTCAATTGGATGCCTATTGCAATAATTTAGGTTATGTTTCGCACACCGAAGCCCTAGAACACCAAAGAAAGTCACAAGTTTTATTGTTGATAGAGATTGATTCTGAGGAAACCAAAAGTATCATTCCGGGTAAACTATTTGAATACATGGTTTCCGAACGACCAATTATTGCTATTGGTCCGAAAGATTCTGATTTTGCCGAAATAATTACTTCTACTAATACCGGAGTTTTCTTTACTTATTCGGAAAAAGAACGATTAAAAAATACCATTTCAGCCTATTTTGAGTTATTTTTGGAAAACAAATTGCAAGTCCATCCTGTTGGTTTACAGCAATATTCAAGAAAAAATTTGACCGAAAAGTTGGTTTCAATTCTAAATAATTAATTTCAAATCCAAAATGGGAATAGTTCAATCGCAATCTATTAAAAATACCATTATCACTTTCTTCGGATTTGGGATTGGAGCTGTTAATGCCTTGTTTTTTTATACCAATTTCCTTGAAAAAGAGTATTACGGAATCGTAATGACCGTGCTTTCTGGTGCCAATATTCTGATGCCATTAATGGCATTTGGCGCTCAAAATACTTTAATCCGATTTTTTTCACATTATAAAACTCAAAAAGAGAAAGAAGAATTTTTAACTTTTATGTTGGTATTGCCTTTGGCATTAATTATTCCAATTGGATTGTTGTTTTATTTCTTTTATGATCAAATATCTGCAAGCTGGATAGAAGAAAATCCTACCTTGAAACCGTATTTTTGGTTAATTCCTTTCGTTGGATTATTCATGGCTTATTTTGAGGTGTTTTATGCTTGGGTTAAAGTGCACATGAAATCGGTTATAGGAAACTTTATTAGTGAGGTATTAGTTCGATTAATTGTTATGGGATTGCTTTTTTCTGTTCATTTTAATTGGATAGAAAAGTCGACCTGTGTTTATGGAATTGCTTTGGCCTATTTCGCTCAATTTGTTGCCATGAAAATCTATGCCATTTCAGTGAAAAGACCTGTATTGCGATTTGTAATTCCTGAAAATCTTAAAGATATCGTTCAGTATTCCTTTTTTATTATTGTGTCGGGTGGTGTAGCAGTTATGCTGGTAGATTTTGATAAAGTAATGATAGCACAATATTTAAATGTAGGTGAAAATGCATTATATGGAGTTGCGATTTTTATTTCAACTGTAATTGCTGTTCCAAGCAGAGCGATGACTCAAATAGTCGCTCCTATTACGGCCAAATTAATTGCTGAAAATAAGCACGACGAATTGAATGATTTGTATAAAAAAAGCGCAATAAATCTTCAGGTAATTGGTGGATTTATTATGATTTTAATTTTCTTAAATATCAAACAAATGTACCTGCTTATTCCAAAAGATTATAGTGGCGGTATTTGGGTGGTATTTATGATTGGATTATCTAAATTTTACGATGTGTTATTAGGCAATAACAACTCGATTATTGTGAATACTAAGCATTACAGAACCGTATTATTGTTTGGTGTTTTTACGGTTTTTTTAATGATTGTCTTAAACATGATTTTTATTCCGATATATGGAATTGAAGGCTCTGCATTTGCTACATTAATAACGGTTATGATTTACAATACGATTAAATTGTTTTATGTAATTAATAAAATGAATTTGTATCCGTTTACGATTAAAACAATTTACTCTTTTGGAATATTAATAGGATGTTTTTTATTGTTTTATTTCTGGGATTTTTCTTTTCATCCAATAATTAATATTGGCTTGAAATCTATAATGATTAGTGTGTTTTATTTATTCATCAACTATAAATTACAAATTTCAGAGGAAGTTAATAAAGTAGTGAGTTCATTTTTAGTAAAAATTAGTTTCAAAAAATAATTTTCAATTACTTTTGTATAATAATTTATTAATTAATTATTTTCATTTTTATGAAACCAAAAAATATAATTTTTCTAGTAGTAAGTTTGATTACAATATCAAATGGGTACAGCCAATCATTTATTCAGGCTTATGCCGATGTGGTA
This sequence comes from Flavobacterium psychrophilum, assembly GCA_945872875.1. Taxonomy (GTDB): domain Bacteria; phylum Bacteroidota; class Bacteroidia; order Flavobacteriales; family Flavobacteriaceae; genus Flavobacterium; species Flavobacterium psychrophilum_N. The sequence continues at coordinate 3,004 of CAMCBB010000056.1, read as the reverse complement.
AACCAATGTTCTCAATCCAACATTACTACCAATTTAACACAGTTTGAAGCATTAGGAGTAAAAAGAAGAGGCACCACTTCATTACAAAACACCCTTGATTGGTTAAAAAATAAATACTCAAGTTACGGATATACTGCAGCTCAAATGGAAGAAGATTCCTATACTTATAGTGGTTCGTCAGCAGTTTGTAAAAATTTAATTGTTACCAAAGTAGGTACCACTTTTCCTAATATTTTTGTAATTGTTTGTGGGCATTATGATTCTATTAGCGGAACTGGAACCAATGATAATGGAAGTGGAGTGGTAAGTATATTAGAGATTGCTCGATTATTACAAAATGTTCCAACCGCTTATTCAATTAAGTTTATCAATTTTAGTGGTGAAGAGGATGGTTTAAAAGGGAGCCAAGATTTTGTTGCCAATGTTGTAAATGCAACCAATCCTAAGATGAATATCCGATTGGTGTTTAACTTAGATGAAGTTGGGGGCGTGGCTGGAATGGTAAATAACACCATTACTTGTGAGCGCGATACCAACAATAATCCTTCTTCAAACAATGCCGCTTCAGCCACAATGACTAACGAGTTGATTAATTGTGTTGCTTTATATTCTCCTTTAAATACGTTACTTTCATTTGCGTATGCTTCAGATTATATGTCATTTCAAAGTAACAACGAAGTAATTACTGGTTTCTTTGAAACCAATGAAACAACTCATAAGCATACTCCAACTGATTTTTTAGCAAATATGGATCCGGTGTATAACTACAAAGTTGCAAAGGCAGCAATTGGAGCCACTTTACATTTTGCGCAAGCTAATGCAGCCGCTATGGCTAATGATAAGTTTGATGATTATGGAATAAGTTTTTTCCCAAATCCAACTAAAGATACTTTGAATATTAATTTGGGTTCATTGCCTGAGTCCGAATACACTTTTTCAATTATTGATATTAATGGAAAAGAAGTTCTAAATACATCGATTAAAGAGGCTAAACTAATCGAATCGGTTTCGGTTGCTACTTTGGCAAAAGGGATCTATTTAGGCGTGTTGCAATCGGGTTCTAACCGAATTACAAAGAAAATAGTAATCGAATAGCTTACAATTTACTTTTCAAGTACTTTCCTGTAATGGATTTCATGTTTTTTGTAATTTCTTCTGGTGTTCCAGTTGCTAATAATTGACCACCGTTTTCACCACCTTCAGGACCTAAATCAATAATCCAATCGGCACATTTTATCAAATCGAGATTGTGTTCAACCACCAATATAGAATGGCCATTTTCGATCAAAGCATCAAAGGAAGCCAATAACTTTTTAATGTCATGAAAATGCAAACCTGTTGTAGGTTCATCAAATACAAACAAGGCTTTCTCTTTGGAAGCACCTTTAATTAAAAAGGAAGCCAATTTGATGCGTTGTGCTTCACCACCCGAAAGGGTAGAAGAAGATTGCCCCAATTGCACATAACCCAAACCAACATCTTGAAGTGGTTGTAATTTTTGGGTAATTTTTGTTTGTTTGTGTTCTTTGAAAAATGAAATAGCATCGTCAATTGTCATGGTTAGAATGTCGTCGATATTTTTATCTTCAAAATTCACTTCCAGAATTTCCTTTTTGAATCGTTTTCCACCACAAGTTTCGCAAGGTAATTCTACATCGGCCATAAATACCATTTCCACATTGATAGATCCATCTCCCTTGCAGGTTTCGCAGCGACCTCCATCTACATTAAAAGAAAAATGCTTCGGTTGGTAGCCCCGAACCTTAGATAATTTGGTTTTAGCATATAAATCTCGAATGTCGTCGTAGGCTTTTATATAAGTCACCGGATTGGAACGCGAACTTCTACCAATTGGATTTTGATCAACATATTCAATATGTCTTATTTTATGATAATGTCCTTGCATGTCGCTGTATTGACCTGCTTTTTCACTTACTCCTTCTAACTTTTTTTGAATAGCTGGAAATAGTATTTTCTTTACCAAAGTACTTTTTCCGCTACCGGAAACTCCTGTAATCACTGTTAAACATTCTAATGGAAATCGAACATCAAGGTTTTGTAGATTGTTTTCTCTAGCACCAAGAATATCAATGTAGGTTCCCCATTTTCTGCGGGTTCTTGGAACTTTGATTTCCAATTCTCCGTTAAGGTATTTTGCAGTTAAAGAATCTGATTTGAGTATTTCTTCATAGGTTCCTTGCGCTACCAAATTTCCACCATGGGTTCCTGCTTCCGGACCAATATCAATAATACTATCGGCTTGTTTCATGATGTCTTCATCGTGTTCTACAACAATCACTGTATTGCCTAAGTCTCGAAGGTTTTTTAATACATCAATCAACAATTCGGTATCTTTTGGGTGTAACCCAATACTCGGTTCATCTAAAATATACATAGAACCAACCAAGCTACTTCCTAAAGAAGTGGCTAAATTTATTCGTTGTGATTCACCTCCAGAAAGTGTTGCCGAATTTCTATTTAAAGTCAAATAATCCAAACCTACATTGCTTAAAAAAGCCAATCGGTTTTTAATCTCAACTAATAATCGTTTCGAAACTTGGGTGTCGTATTCTGATAATTGTAAATCATCAAAAAAGGGTATTAGTTTTTTTATTGATAAATCTACTAAATCCGAAATGGTTTTTCCGCCAACCTGAATGTAATTGGCCTCCACGCGAAGTCTTTTTCCTTTACAAGTGGTGCATTTGGTTTTTCCGCGATACCGCGAAAGCATTACTCGATTTTGAATTTTATAATTTTTTTCTTCTAATTCTTTGAAGAAATCATTAAGCCCTTGAAAATAGGAATTTCCAGTCCAAACCAAGTCTTTTTGCTCTGCCGTTAACTCAAAATAGGGTTTGTGAATTGGAAAATCAAATTTATAGGCATTGTTTACTAATTCATCGCGATACCAACCCATACTTTCGCCTCGCCAAGGATAAATTGCATTTTCAAAAATAGAAAGTGCCGTGTTTGGAATAACCAATTCATCATCAATTCCAAT
>CAMCBB010000055.1 GCA_945872875.1 Flavobacterium psychrophilum | reverse complement strand
CAATCGCAAAATGTAATGAAGGTTGAACACCAATCGATTAAAATGTTACAACAAAAAGGAACAGCTACCTTAATTGAAGGTTTGGCAACGATTCCTGGTGTTTCTCAAGTTTCCACCGGAACCTCAATAGGAAAGCCCGTTATTCGGGGAATGAGTGGCAATCGTGTTTTGGTCTATTCGCAAGGCGTTCGTTTAGAAAACCAGCAATTTGGAGAGGAACATGGCCTGGGATTGAACGATGCCGGAGTGGAAAGTGTTGAGGTGATAAAAGGTCCTGCTTCGTTGTTGTATGGATCGGATGCGATAGGAGGGGTTTTGTATTTTAATCCTGAAAAGTTTGGAAAATCAAACACTTCTGAACTGAACTTTAATCAAAAATATTTTAGCAATACCAACGGAACAAATTCTTCAATTGGTTATAAATTATCTGGAGAGGATTTAAAATTTACAACTCGTATCAGTAACAACAAACACGCCGATTATAAAATTGCCGAAGGTGATCGTGTTACGAATACGCGCTACAATGAATTGGATTTCAAATCGGCTTTAGGGTATTCTAATGCTCGTTTTTCTTCCACTTTAAGATACAATTACAACAAATTAGATTTAGGAATTCCAGAAGCCGGTATTGCAGAACAAACCAACAGTAAAATACCTGATTTTCCAAAACAAGGTGTTATTAGTCATATTTTGAGTTTGAATAATAGTATTTTCTTTTCCAATTCAAAATTGGAAGCCGATTTAGGTTACATCAATAACGACCGAAGTGAATTTGAAGATAGTGAAGTGGCGGTATTACAAATGAAATTGAAAACATTAAATTATAATGTAAAATACTATTTGCCTAAACTTGGAAAAGTAGAATCTATATTTGGAGTTCAAGGAATGCAGCAAACTAATTTAAATTCGGCAGAAGAATTATTAATTCCTGATGCAACGACTACTGATTTTGGAGTTTTTGGAACTGCAAACTATGAGTGGAAAAAGAATGTGATTCAGGCCGGACTTCGTTGGGATAATCGAAATATTACAACAACCGAACACGGAATAATTGGCGATGAAGGTTACTTTGCTCCAATCGATAGAAAATTTCAGAGTTTTAATTCGTCTTTAGGATTGAAGTCCAGTTTAAAGGGAAATATCATTTTACGACTAAATCTAGCAACAGGATTTAGAGCGCCAAACCTAGCCGAATTAACCTCTAATGGGGTTCATGAGGGTAGTAACCGCTACGAAATAGGAAATAGTGCCTTGCAAAATGAGCAAAATTTTCAAACCGATTTGAATTTGGAATATAGAAATCCCCATTTTGAATTGTTTGCCAATGGGTTTTATAACCAAATCAATAATTATATTTTCATTGCTCCAAACGGAACTCAAATTGACGGAAATGATGTGTATGATTATTTGCAAGAAAATGCTTCTTTATTTGGTGGAGAAGCTGGTATACATTTTCACCCCCATCCACTAGATTGGTTGCATGTTACGAGTAGTTTTGAAAGCGTGACCGGTAAAAAACAAAATGGAGAAAATCTGCCTTTAATCCCGGCAATGAAATGGAATAATTCGATAAAAACCGAATTTAAATCTACAAAATGGTTTAAAGATGGATTCGCAGTTTTAAATGTAGAGCATACCTTAAATCAAAATAATCCTGGTTTATTTGAAAAGAATACAACAGATTATACTTTATTAAATTTTGGTTTTGGAGGAAAAATGACTTTAGGGAAAATGGCTTTTGATGTTAATTTGAATGCAAATAATATTTTTGATAAGATGTATTTTTCCCACTTATCTCGTTTAAAAAATGACGGAATTCCAAACATGGGGCGAAATATTGTATTAGCAATAAATTTCTCGCTTTAGGCTTTTTTTATTTGTAAACAGTTTGTTTTCAATTGTTTTTAATTTAAAATATTTGGAGGAAATTAATTTTAATAGTAACTTTACTAGATACTAACCTTAAAACCACTCCTTTATGAATTCCATGTTTGCTAAATTTGTTAGAAGGATACTGGGATGTATTCTTATTATTTTTGGATTAAATATTTTATGGCCACAACCATTTATTCCTTTGCCTGAGCTCCCACAAAAAGCAGCCGCTTTTATGACCTCATTAGCCGCAACAGGGTATTTATTAAAAACAGTAGCCCTTTTAGAAATTGTAATTGGATTGTTATTGCTAACTAAAAAATGGGTTGCTTTTGCCTTAATATTATTAGCTCCCATATCATTAAATATTTTATTATTTCATTTCTTTTTGGATGCTTCGGGCGTTGGAGGCGCTTTGGTTGTTGCCGCATTAAACGGAATATTAATTTATAAATATTGGTCAAGTTACAGATCATTATTTCATTATTAAATAAAAAAAGCGTCGAACACCGACGCTTTTTTTAATACTCTATTTTTCCAATTTGCCGCATGGTTTTTACGATTTTGCCTTTTCTCTTTTGAATATAAGAAGAAGAATTGGATGCTTTATATTTTCTTGGATTTGGAAGAATTGCTGCAATTCCTGCTGCTTGCATTTTGGTTAAATTGTCAGCTTTAGTTTTGTACCAATATTCGGATGCAGCCTCCACGCCATAAACCCCTTCTCCCATTTCTATCGAGTTGAGGTATACTTCCATAATGCGCTCTTTTCCCCAAACGATTTCAATCAATACAGTGAAATAGGCTTCTAGCCCTTTTCTTACATAACTTCGGCCTTGCCATAAAAACACATTTTTTGCCGTTTGTTGGGATATAGTACTGCCACCTTTTAGTTTTCGACCTCTTTCGTTATTTCTAAATGCTTTTTGCATGGCTTTAAAATCAAATCCGTAATGAGTTAAAAAAGTACAGTCTTCACTTGCAATTACCGCTTTTTGCATGTTGGTTGAAATTTCTTCTAGTGGCACCCAAGTATGACTGCATGTCATTTCTTTTCCTGCAAATTTTTGTTCCAACGCTCGTGTTACCATTAATGGTGTAAACGGAACCGGGACCCATTTAAAGAGGATTACTAAAAACAAGGATATTCCAAAAAACCAAAGCAAAGCTTTCCAAAGAAATGCTTTTAGTTTTTGAAAAAAGGTTGAATTGGAATTGTCTTTTTTTGCTGCCATTTATACTAAATCTGCTAGTTCTTTTCCTATTAAACTTCCTATTGCAACACCCATTCCACCTAATCGAACTCCACAATATACATTATTGGATAGTTGAGAAACGATCGGATTTTTGTGTGCTCCAATACCCATAATGCCACTCCAACGGTGTGCAATTTGAAACTCTTGGTTTGGTAAAATTACATTTTTTAATAAGTCTTCCAATTTATTCTGAATTTTTTCTGTCTGCGATAAATCGGTGGTGGTTTCCCCTTCAAAATCTAAATTTCTACCGCCACCCAGTAGAATTCGATCTTCAAAATTTCTAAAATAATAATATCCTTTATCTAAATGAAAGGTGCCTTTAATGTCTAAATTGGCAATCGGCTCCGTAATTAAAACTTGTGCACGAGCGGGTTTCACTTCATTATTTGTAAGTTGCGAGGCAAAACCATTGGTGGCAAAAAGCAATTTTTTAGTATTGAAAGAGTAGTCGTTTACAACCAATTCTACCGAGTCATTTTTGTCTGTATAAGAAGAAACTTCTGCTTGATTCAAAATTAAAATATCTTTCGAAATGGCTTCTTTTAGTAAAGCTTGCATCATGTTTCCAGTGTCAATTTGTGCTTCAAACGGATTGAAAATCGAGTATTCTTTTATGTTTGCAAAGGCAAATCGATCAACCTCTTTCGAAAATACATCGGCTTTAAAAAGCGGTTTTAAAATTTCATTTAAAAATGGCATTTTCTGCAAACATTCGCTGTAAGTTGCATCGTCATCTTGTAAGAATAATTCATAACCTCCGTAAGGTTTGAAATCAAGAGTGGCATCACCAAGTCTTTTGCGAAGCAGTTGCATGCCGTTCCAGCGTTTTTGTACCAACTGAATGACTTCTTCTTCGGTGTGTGTTTTTAGGTCGTCAATTAATTCTGACAAACTTCCAAAACACGCAAATCCAGCATTTTTTGTACTGGCTCCTTGTGGTAAAATTCCCTTTTCGAGGATCAGTATTTTACTCTCTGGAAATCGTTCGCGCAATTCTAATGCGCAATGCAATCCCACAATTCCGCTGCCCACAATAGTGAAGTCAACATTTGTAAACCAATTTTTTATTTCCCAATAACTTAGTTGCATGGAGGCTATTTTCTGCTAATTTAGAAAAAAACTAATCACGCTCCAATTTAAAATTACTTCCTAATTTTCTTCTTTTTTATATTTTTAAGAAAGAATTCGAACTAGTGCATCTACATCAATACCACAAATTTTTTGAAGCTCCTCTATGGTGCCATGTTCTATAAAAGAATCGGGAACCCCAAGCGTTTGAATTTTATTGGTATACATATTTTGAGCAGCAAATTCAATTATGGCACTTCCAAAACCGCCTTTTACGGCACCATCTTCAAGAGTAATAATAGTTTCAAAAGAAGTAAAAATTTCATGTAATAGATTTTCGTCTAATGGTTTTACAAATCCAAAATCATAATGTGCCGCAGTAGAATTTGAAATTTTTTCGAAAGCCAAAGTTACATTCTTCCCAATAAAACCAGTTGATAAAACGGCAGTTTGGTTTCCGCTTTTCAGCAAATGAGCTTTTCCAATTTCTATTTTTTCAAAAGGCTTTTTCAAAATTTGAACTTCTGAATTTGGATATTTTCCACGGCCACGAGGATAACGAATGGCAATTGGATGATTCAATCCTAACGAAGCGGTGTAAAGAATATTCCTTAAATCGATTTCATCTTTTGGGGCATAAATAATTAGATTCGGAATACAGCGTAAATAAGCTAAATCAAAAACGCCATGGTGTGTTGCACCGTCTTCCCCAACTAATCCTGCTCGGTCTAAACAAAAAATTACGGGTAAATTTTGTAACGCCACATCGTGAATCAACTGATCATAGGCGCGTTGTAAAAAGGTAGAATAGATAGTACAAAAAACTACCATTCCCTGCGTTGCCATTCCTGCAGAAAGTGTCACCGCATGTTGCTCGGCAATTCCAACATCAAAGGCTCTTTCAGGAAACGCATCCATCATGTATTTTAATGAACTTCCACTTGGCATGGCCGGTGTGATTCCAATTATTTTTTTATTGGCTGCAGCCAATTCAACTAAAGTCCAGCCAAATACATCTTGAAATTTTAAGGGTAAATTTTCTTCCGATTTTGGAAGAATTTCACCAGTAGTTTTATCAAATTTTCCTGGAGCATGGTATTTTACTTGGTCTTCTTCGGCTTGTTGTAACCCTTTACCTTTGGTAGTTATGATGTGAAGAAACTTAGGACCTTTTATTTTTTTTAACCGTTCTAATTCTGAAATTAATTTGGGTAAATCATGTCCGTCAATTGGCCCCGAATAATCAAAATTTAACGACTTAATCATATTATTTTGCTTCGGATTTTTTCCTTCTTTAACCGAAGTCAAATACTGTTTTAAGGCACCCACACTTGGGTCGATTCCTATGGCATTATCATTCAAAATAACCAATAAATTGGCATCGGTAACTCCGGCATGATTTAAGCCTTCAAAGGCCATCCCGCTTGCTATAGATGCATCTCCAATTACAGCAATATGGTGTTTATTTTCGCCTTTAAGTTGGGAGGCAATTGCCATTCCAAGTGCCGCCGAAATAGAAGTAGAGGAGTGGCCCACACCAAAAGTATCGTAATTACTTTCGCTGCGTTTTGGAAATCCTGAAACTCCACCAAGTTGTCTGTTGGTATGAAATTTATCTTTTCTCTCGGTTAGAATTTTATGCCCATATGCTTGATGTCCCACATCCCAAACCAATAAATCTTCGGGGGTGTTGAAAACATAATGCAAGGCAATAGTTAATTCTATCACACCCAAACTTGCGCCCAAATGCCCTTCTTTTACAGCAACAACATCAATAATAAAATCACGCAATTCTTTTGCCAATTGAGGCAATTGCGTGGTTTCCAATTTTCTTAAATCGGTTGGGTTGTTGATGTATTGGAGTAATTTATCAGACATGTAGCAAATGTACAAATTGAATTCTTATTTTTGTGGAATGGAAAACATTTTCACCGACGAATACTTCATGAAAAAAGCTTTGAACGAAGCAGAAATTGCTTTTGAAAAAGGTGAAATTCCGGTTGGCGCTGTGATTGTGGTTGCCAATAAAATTATTGCTCGAAGTCATAATTTAACCGAATTATTGAATGATGTTACTGCTCATGCCGAAATTCAATCGATAACCGCAGCTGCTAATTATTTAGGAGGAAAATATTTAAAAGACTGTACTTTATATGTAACTCTTGAGCCTTGCCAAATGTGTGCCGGAGCACTTTATTGGAGTCAGATTTCTAAAATAGTTTTTGGTGCTCGCGATGAACAACGCGGATTTATTACAATGGGAACGACTTTGCATCCAAAAACAATTGTAAATCATGGAGTTTTGGCAGCGGAATGTGCGGAGTTAATAACTCGTTTTTTTGCCAAAAAAAGAAACTAAAAGCTATATTTTTTTTCGCATTCTAGCCACAGGAATGTCCAGTTGCTCTCGGTATTTTGCAATGGTTCTTCTTGCAATTGGATACCCTTTTTCTTTTAAAATTTCGGCCAGTTGATCATCGGGAAGAGGCTTGTGCTTGTCTTCTTCTTCGATAACATTTTGTAGTATTTTCTTTATTTCTAAAGTTGAAACATCTTCTCCCTGATCATTTTTCATGGCTTCAGAGAAGAATTCTTTAATCAGTTTTGTGCCATATGGGGTATCTACATATTTGCTATTTGCCACCCTAGAAACGGTAGAAATATCTAACCCAACCATGTCGGCAATATCTTTAAGAATCATTGGTTTTAAGCTGGTTTCTTCACCATCTAAAAAGTATTCTTGTTGAAAATGCATGATGGCATTCATGGTTACAAATAGGGTTTCTTGGCGTTGTTTTATAGCGTCAATAAACCATTTGGCCGAATCTAATTTTTGTTTGATAAACTGAACAGCTTCCTTTTGAGAATTCGACTTATCGCGCGATTCTTTATAGGTTTGCATCATCTCTTGGTAGTCTTTTGAGACATGAAGCGAAGGTGCATTTCTTCCGTTAAGCGTAAGTTCTAATTCGCCATCATTAATTCGTATAGCAAAATCGGGAACTATGTTTTCGGTAATTTTATTATTTCCGGTAAAAGAACCACCCGGTTTTGGATTTAATTTTTCAATTTCGTGGATGGTCTTTTTTAATTGCTCTTGCGAGATGCCATATTTTTGAAGCAATTTATCATAATGCTTTTTGGTAAATGCTTCAAATTGGTTTTCAATAATATCCATAGCCAAGGCAATGTCTTGATTTGGCGTTTTATGTTTTAATTGTAATAACAAACATTCTTGCAAGTCGCGAGCACCAACTCCAGAAGGCTCTAGTTCGTGGATGACATGCAACATGCGCTCCACATTTTTTTCATCAGTATAAATACCTTGAGTAAATGCCATATCATCTACAATATCTTGAACCGCTCTTCGGATGTAACCCATGTCGTCGATACTTCCAACCAAAAATTCGGCAATTTCACGATCGGAATCGTCAAGAATAAAGGTATTTAATTGGTTGATTAAATCTTGATGGAAACTAACGGGTGAAGCAAACGGATTTTCTCTTTCTTCTTCCTCGCTATAATTGTTGGCTTGTAATTTATAGTCGGGGGTTTCATCGTTGCTTAAGTATTCATCAATATTAATGTCGTCTGTTTCAATGTTATCGCTTCCTTCATAATCATCATAATCCTCATTGTCAAACTCATCTTTTTCATAAATTTCTTCTTCTTCTTCTTTACCAGATTCTAAAGCAGGATTTTCATTCATCTCCTCAAGCAATCGTTGCTCAAATGCCAATGTAGGCAACTGAATTAACTTCATCAACTGGATTTGTTGTGGAGATAATTTTTGAGATAACTTAAATTGTAAATTTTGCTTTAGCATTTTTTTTGTTTACTAGTTTAAAGATTGAAGTTTCAAATTACCGAACTGACAACCACTTGAAAACTTAAACAATTTTAAAATTCTGCGTTCTGTGGTGTTCTTGGAAACGGAATTACATCTCTAATATTAGTCATTCCGGTTACAAATAATACCAAGCGCTCAAATCCTAATCCGAAACCGGAGTGTACTGCCGAACCAAATCTTCTCGTGTCTAAATACCACCAAAGTTCTTCTTCTTCAATTCCAAGTACTTTCATTTTTTCAACCAGCACATCGTAACGCTCTTCTCTTTGAGATCCACCTACAATTTCACCAATTCCTGGGAAAAGGATATCCATAGCGCGAACAGTTTTTCCGTCTTCGTTTAAACGCATGTAAAATGCTTTAATATTTGCTGGATAATCAAATAAGATCACGGGACATTTAAAGTGTTTTTCAACTAAATAGCGTTCGTGTTCACTTTGTAAATCGGCACCCCATTCGTTAATAATATAATTGAATTTTTTCTTTTTGTTTGGTGTACATTCTCTTAAAATGTCAATCGCTTCAGTATAAGAAACGCGTTTGAAATTATTTTCTAAAACGAAATTTAACTTTTCAAGCAAGGCCATTTCACTGCGTTCTGCTTGAGGTTTTGATTTTTCTTCGTCTAATAAACGCCCTTCTAAAAATTTCAAATCGTCTTGGCATTTATCCATGGTGTATCTAATAACATATTGGATAAAATCTTCTGCCAAATCCATATTATCATTTAAATCATTGAACGCTACTTCAGGTTCAATCATCCAAAATTCTGCTAAGTGACGAGAAGTATTCGAGTTTTCTGCACGGAAGGTTGGTCCAAAAGTATATACTTGACCTAATGCCATAGCATAAGTTTCAGCTTCCAATTGTCCAGATACCGTTAAGTTGGTTTCTTTACCAAAGAAATCTTCTTTATAGTTTACTTTTCCGTCTTCGGTTCTTGGTGTTCCGTCAAATGGCAAAGCGGTTACTTTAAACATTTCCCCTGCTCCTTCAGCATCAGAACCAGTGATAATTGGTGTATTTACGTACACAAATCCTTTTTCTTGAAAATAATTATGTACGGCAAATGATAATACCGAACGCACTCTCATGATGGCCCCAAACATGTTGGTACGCACGCGCAAGTGCGCATTCTCACGAAGAAAATCTAAACTTGGTTTGTTTTTTGGCTGAATTGGGAATTTCTCTGCATCGCAATCTCCCAAGATTTCCAGTTTAGAAACTTGTATTTCATATTTTTGACCAGCACCTTTGCTTTCTATCAATTCTCCGGTTACAGAAATAGCAGCACCAGTGGTAATTCTTTTTAATGATTCTTCTGATGTGTTTTCAAAATCAACCACACATTGAATATTGTGAAGGGTTGATCCATCATTTAAAGCTATAAATTGATTGTTTCTAAAAGCCCTAACCCAACCTTTGGCATTTACTTCTTGTAGTGTTTTAGCGCTGTTTAATAAGTCTTTTACTTTTGTGCTTTTCATTTTTAATTTTTTAGAAAATACGATTCTTAGTACAAATATAAATTAATTTTATTTTTTTTGAATTTCCTCTTCCTCGTCATCTTCTTGTGATCTTAGGATATTCATTACAGGTTCTTCGATTATGTCTTGCTTTCCGCTCCATTTTTCAGTTGTTAATACTAACGCAGGTAACACCAATAAATTGGCAAACATTGCAAAGGTAAGGGTAACCGAAATTAATCCACCAAGTGCTATGGTCCCACTAAATCCAGAAAGTGTGAATATTGCAAAGCCAAAAATTAATACTATCGAAGTGTAGAAGGTACTTACTCCAGTTTCGTGCAACGCACTGATAACCGATTTTTTAATTTTACCCTCGTTTCTTATTAAATCATGACGGTATTTTGCCATAAATTGGATGGCATTATCTACCGAAATTCCGAAGGCAATACTAAACACTAAAATTGTAGATGGTTTTAACGGAATGCCAAAATAACCCATTAAGCCCGAAGTGATACACAACGGCAAAATATTGGTAACCACCGATGCAAAAATCATTTTCCAAGATCGGAACATGTAGGCCATTAATCCCGCAATAAGTAATATTGCAAAAATCAAGGATTCAATAAGATTTTCAACTAAATAAGTTGTTCCTTTTTGAAATACTAAAGCCTTACCTGTCAATGTAATGGTATATTTATCAGACGGGAAAATTTTATCGATTCTTTTGTGAAGTCGTTGTTCAACTCTTGCCATTTCCTCGGTTCCAATATCTTTCATGAATGTGGTGATTCGGGCATATTGCCCAGTGGAATCAACATAGCTTTTCATAAGATTTTCTTTCGAATTTTTTGTGGCATTTTTGGCATAACTCAGTATGAATGCTTGCTCTTGTGAAGTTGGCAATTCATAATATTCTGGATTTCCGTTGTAGAAAGCTTGCTTAGAGTATTTTACTAAATTCACCACAGAAACTGGTTTTGACAATTCCGGTATGCTGTCGATCGTTTTTTGTAATTCGTCCATTTTTCGCATCATAGAAGCTTTCATGACTCCTTTTTTGCGACCGGTATTTATCATTATTTCTAGAGGTTGAACACCATTAAATTCTTTTTCAAAGAATAATATATCTTTAAAAAACGAAGCGCTTTTTGGCATTTCGCCAATCAAGCTTCCCGAAACTTTCATTTGAGAAACCCCAATTACACTAAAAATCATCAGTAAGCCATAAATGAAATAAATGGTATTTCTTTTATAGCGAACAATTTTTTCAACCCAATTTAATATGGAAGAAAGATAGTTTTTAGTTAAATGATAAAGGTGTCTTTCTTTGGGCACTGGCATGAAACTATACACAATAGGCACTACAACCAGCGTTAGTAAATATACCGTGATGACATTTATTGAAGTAACCAATCCAAATTCATAAAGCAAATCATTTCCGGTAATCATGAAAGTGGCAAATCCAATTGCCGTGGTCATATTGGTCATTAATGTGGAAACGCCAATTTTAGAAATTACCCTTTGTAATGCTTTGGCTTGATTGCCATGTGTTTTTACTTCTTGTTGGTATTTGTTGATTAGGAAAATACAATTGGTAATTCCAATAACAATGATAAGTGGCGGAATAATTGCCGTTAAAATGGTAATTTTATAATGAAATAATCCTAAGGTTCCGAAGGACCACATTACACCAAAAATTAAGATGCAAATCGAAATAAAAGTAGCGCGAAAAGATCGGAAAAACATGAAAAATATTAAGGAAGTGATAAACAAAGCGGCTCCAATAAACAGGCCGATTTCCCCTTTCATATTTTCAGTATTTATCGTTCGAATGTAGGGCATCCCAGAAACCTTCAAATCTACATTAGTTTCTTTTTCAAATTTATCAACCGCAGGAACTAATACATTTAGAATGAAATTTTTTCGAATAGGTGAATTCACCATTTTTTTATTCATGTACAATGCCGCACGAATACTTCCTGATTTTTTATTAAATAAAAGGCCTTCGTAAAAAGGCAAATTATTAAATAATTCATTTTTAATTCCGGTTAAATAGGTACTGTTATTTTCTTGAGCAGGATTTATTAAAGGAACCAATTGAAACTTTTGGTTGATGGTATCTTTTTCTAATTTTTTCAAATTACTTATAGATACTACCAACTCAATTTCTTTATGTGCTTTTAGATTTTGCACCATTTTATTCCATGCAGCAAAGGCTTTTGGAGTAAAAAAGGCATCGTCTTTAATTCCAATAACAATAAGATTTCCTTCTTCGCCAAAGGTGTTTAAAAACTGAGTGTACTCTTTATTTGCAGGGTGATCTTTTGGTAATAAGTTGGCCTCATTATAGGTCATTCCTACATTTTTCCATTGAAAAGCAAGAAAAACGGTAAGTAAAAATAAGATTACTAAAATTGTTACTCTATTTCTGAGTACAATTCCAGCAATATATTCCCAAATACCAGCTTTTATTTTCTTTTTCATGAGTAAAATTAAACGGAAACAAAGGTAATTAAAACAC